>CALRVO020000411.1:0-4338 GCA_943371595.1 Sphingomonas paucimobilis | reverse complement strand
CTTCAACGTCAACCTGTTCTGGGTGCGCGAGTGCGCCGACGAGATCGCCCTGCTGCACGAGCGGGTCGTACCGGGCGGCGCGGTCTACCTCTTCTTCGAGACCAAGATCCCCGAGGACGTCCCCCGCATCGTCAAGGGCGCGTCGGCCGCGCTGAGCGGCGGCGGGTTCCGGGTCTCGGTCATCGACAACAAGTCGCCCGCGGTCGTCGGGATCATCGGGCGCCGCTGACCCACGCGCGATAGTCGTGGACCTTCTGCACGCGACGTACGTCGGTGCACAACGTCCACGACTATCGTCAGTGGGGCCCGACGACGGCGAGGATCTCCTTGCGGGAGAAGACCTCGGCGGCCACCTCGCGGACCTCGTCGAGGGTGACGGCGTCGATGCGGGCCATCACCTCGTCGATCTCGAGCAGCTCGTCGTGGACCAGCTCGGCCTTGCCGAGGCGGATCATGCGTGAGGCGGAGTCCTCGAGCCCGAGCACCAGGCCGCCGCGCAGCTGACCCTTGCCGCGGACCAGCTCGTCGTCGGTGATGCCGTGGGCGGCGACGCGCGAGAGCTCGAGACGGACGGTGGCCAGCACCTCGTCGAGCTTGGCCGGCAGGCAGCCGACCGCGACGCCGACCACGCCGGAGTCGGCGTAGTGGGAGGTGAAGGAGTAGACCGAGTAGGCCAGGCCCCGACGCTCCCGGATCTCCTGGAACAGCCGGGAGGACGTACCACCGCCGAGGGCGGTGTTGAGCACGCCGAGGGCGAAGCGCCGGTCGTCCTCGCGACCGAAGGCCTCCATGCCGAGCACGACGTTGACCTGCTCGAACGGGCGGGTGGTCTCGACCTCCCCCGGGTGCACCCGCACCCGGCGTCCGCCGCGGCGCGGCCCCACCGGGGTGGCGTCGCCGCTGAGCCAGTCGCGCCGACCGAAGGCGCGGCGTACGAGGCGGACCACCGTGGTGTGGTCGAGGCTGCCGGCGACCGAGACGACCATGTGCTCGGGACGGTAGTGACGCTGGTAGAAGCGCCAGATCCGGTCGCGGTCGAGGGCCGCGATGGACTCGGCGGTGCCGGCGATCGAGCGGCCCAGCGGGGACGTCGCGCCCCAGGCCTGCTCGGCGAAGAGCGTGTGGACGACGTCGTCGGGGTCGTCGTCGTGCATGGCGATCTCGTCGAGGATCACCTCGCGCTCGGCCTCGACGTCGTCGGCGGTGATCAGCGACGAGGTGACCATGTCGCCGAGCACGTCGACCGCCAGCGGCAGGTCCTCGTCGAGGACCCGCGCGTGGAAGCAGGTGTACTCCTTGGCGGTGAAGGCGTTGAACTCGCCACCGACCGCGTCGAGGGCCACCGAGATGTCGAGGGCCGAGCGCTCGTGGGTGCCCTTGAAGAGCAGGTGCTCGAGGAAGTGGGAGCAGCCGTGCAGGCGGGTCGTCTCGTCGCGCGAGCCGACGTCGACCCACACGCCGATGGTCGCCGAGCGGGCGCCGGCCATCTGCTCGGTCACGATCCGCAACCCGCTGGGCAGGACCGTGCGCCGGACCCGCGAGGTCACCGCTCCCCCGCTGTCACGCAGCGTCGACAGCGTGCGCGTCGTCCCGGATCTCTGCATGCTCCTCATCTTGTCCCTCCACGAAAGCACCGCAAAAGCACGCTGACCCGTCGTACATGTACGACGGGTCAGCGAGGGTGGATCAGGCCTCGGCGTCAGCCTCGGCAGGCGCCTCGGTCTCGGCGTCCTCGACCACGGGGATCAGCGACAGCTTGCCGCGGTCGTCGACCTCGGCGATCTCGACCTGGATCTTCTGACCGACCGAGACGACGTCCTCGACGTTCTCGACGCGCTTGCCACCCACCAGGCCACGGAGCTTGGTGATGTGGAGCAGGCCGTCCTTGCCGGGCATCAGCGAGACGAACGCACCGAAGTTGGTCGTCTTGACGATGGTGCCGAGGTAGCGCTCGCCGACCTCGGGCATCATCGGGTTGGCGATCGCGTTGACCGCGGCGCGGGCGGCCTCGGCCGCCTCGCCGTTGGTCGCCCCGATGTAGACCGTGCCGTCGTCCTCGATCGACAGGGTCGCGCCCGTGTCGTCCTGGATCTGGTTGATGATCTTGCCCTTCGGGCCGATGACCTCGCCGATCTTGTCGACGGGGACCTTGACCGTGATGATGCGCGGCGCGTGCACCGACATCTCCTCGGGGGCGTCGATGGCCTCGGCCATCACGTCGAGGATCGCCAGGCGGGCGTCGCGGGCCTGGGTGAGCGCGGCACCGAGGACCTCGGCGGGGATGCCGTCGAGCTTGGTGTCGAGCTGCAGCGCGGTGACGAACTCGCGGGTACCGGCGACCTTGAAGTCCATGTCGCCCATCGCGTCCTCGGCGCCGAGGATGTCGGTCAGCGCGACGTACTGGGTCTCGCCGTCGACCTCGCCGGAGATGAGGCCCATCGCGATGCCGGCGACGGAGGCCTTGAGGGGCACACCGGCCTGCAGCAGCGACAGGGTCGAGGCGCAGACCGAGCCCATCGAGGTCGAGCCGTTGGAGCCCATGGCCTCGGAGAGCTGGCGGATCGCGTAGGGGAACGTCTCGCGGTCGGGCAGCACGGGGAGCAGCGCGCGGCGCGCGAGCGCACCGTGACCGACCTCGCGACGCTTGGGCGAGCCCACGCGACCGGTCTCGCCGGTCGAGAACGGCGGGAAGACGTACTTGTGCATGTAGCGGCGGTGCTTCTCGGGGCTCAGGGTGTCGAGCTGCTGCTCGAGCTTGAGCATGTTGAGCGTGGTGACACCCAGGATCTGGGTCTCGCCGCGCTCGAACAGGGCCGAGCCGTGGACGCGCGGGATGACGCCGACCTCGGCGTGCAGCTCGCGGATGTCGGCCAGGCCGCGACCGTCCATGCGGACCTTGTCGCGCAGCACGCGCTCGCGCATGAGGGACTTGGTGACCGACTTGAACGCGGCCCCGATCTCCTTCTCACGGCCCTCGAACTGGGCCCCGATCTGCTCGAGCACCGACGCCTTGACGTCGTCGAGCTTCTCGTCGCGCTCCTGCTTGCCGAAGGTCGCGAGCGCCTCGGTCGTGCCGGCCGAGGCGGCAGCCTCGACGGCGGCGTAGACGTCGTCCTCGTAGTCGAGGAAGACCGGGAAGTCCTGGACGGGCTTGGCGGCCTGCTTGGCGAGCTCGGACTGGGCGTCGCACAGCTGCTTGATGAAGGGCTTGGCGGCGTCGAGGCCACCGGCCACGATCTCCTCCGACGGGGCGGTGGCGCCGCCGGCGACGAGCTCGTAGGTGTTCTCGGGGGCCTCGGCCTCGACCATCATGATCGCGACGTCGCCGGAGTCGGTGACCCGACCGGCGACGACCATGTCGAACACGGCGTTGTCGAGCTGGCTGTGGCTGGGGAACGCGACCCACTGACCCTCGATGAGGGCCACGCGGACGCCGCCGACCGGGCCGGAGAACGGCAGGCCGGAGAGCTGGGTCGAGAGCGACGCGGCGTTGATGGCCAGCACGTCGTAGGGCTGGTCGGGGTCGAGCGCCATGACGGTGATGACGACCTGGACCTCGTTGCGCAGACCCTTCTTGAAGGTCGGGCGCAGCGGGCGGTCGATGAGGCGGCAGGTGAGGATGGCGTCCTCGCCCGGGCGACCCTCGGACCGGAAGAACGAGCCGGGGATCTGGCCCACGGCGTACATCCGCTCCTCGACGTCGATCGTCAGGGGGAAGAAGTCGAAGTGGTCCTTGGGGTGCTTGCCGGCCGTGGTGGCCGAGAGCAGCATCGTCTCGTCGTCGAGGTAGGCGGTCACCGAACCGGCGGCCTGACGGGCCAGCAGCCCGGTCTCGAACTTGACGGTGCGGGTGCCGAACTTGCCGTTGTCGAGAACGGTCTCGACGGCGCTGATGACGGGTTCTGTCACGGTGTGTCTCTCTTTTCGCGGTGCGATCCGCGACTTCCGCGCACGTGCGGGGCTCGTCGTACTCGTCTGAGTGGGGAGCCGGGCGGTGGCCGATCTTCGATCGAGACCCGCAGGGCCGCCCACCGGGGGCGGAGCTCCTGAAGGCCACTACCGAGGACCGGGCCGGACGGTGGCGCGGATCGCTCCTGTGAGTGGGTGTTCAGTTGTGGCGGTGCAGCTGGTGGAGCGCTAACGCAGACGTCGGGACCCACCAGAGGTGGATCCCGACGGCGAGGTCAGCGGCGCAGACCGAGGCGCTCGATGATCGAGCGGTAGCGCTCGATGTCGGTCTTCTTGAGGTAGTTGAGCAGCCGACGACGCTGGCCGACGAGCAGCAGCAGACCACGACGGCTGTGGTGGTCGTGCTTGTGCGTCTTGAGGTGGTCGGTG
>CALRVO020000410.1:0-4346 GCA_943371595.1 Sphingomonas paucimobilis | reverse complement strand
GGGTGGGCCCGCCCTCGGGCGACAGTCCGAAGGCGACGGCGACCGACTCGACGATCGTGGACTTGCCCGACCCGTTCTCCCCGACCAGGAAGGTCACCCCCTCCGGCAGCTCGAGACCTTCCGACGCGAGCTGTGCGACGGCGGGGACCGTCATCGGCCACTCGCCACGGTCGAGCGGTGTCGTGGTGCGACGTACGGCGACGCGCACGACCGGACGTGGGTCACGAGTCACGTCCTTCAGACTAGGTTGGTCTGCGTGGCGTCGAAGTCCCCGTCGGTCGAGATCGAGGTCGACGACCGCGTGATCCGGGTGAGCAACCCCGACCGCGTCTACTTCCCCGAGTCCGGCGCGACCAAGCACGACCTGGTCGACTACTACCTCGCCGTCGGCCCGGGCATCGTCAACGCGCTCTTCGAGCGGCCCACGATGCTGCACCGCTTCCCCAAGGGGCTGGTCGGCGACAAGGTCCACCAGAAGCGCATCCCGGCCGGCGCCCCCGCATGGGTCGAGACGGTGCGACTGCACTTCCCGCGCTGGGACCGCACCGCCGACGAGCTGTGCGTGACCGAGCTCGGCAGCGTCATCTGGGCGGTGCAGATGTCGACGGTCGAGTTCCACCCGTGGAACAGCCGGCGCTCCGACCCCGAGAAGCCCGACGAGTGGCGCATCGACCTCGACCCCGGCCCGCTGTCGGACTACGCCCAGGTACGCCGGGTGGCCGCGGTCGCCCACGAGGTGCTCGACGAGCTCGGCGCCGTCGGCTTCCCCAAGACCAGCGGCGGCTCTGGGCTCCACGTCTACGTGCGCATCCACCCCACCCACGGGCACAAGGCCGTGCGCCGCGCCGCCCTGGCGTTCGCCCGTGAGGTCGAGCGGCGCGCGCCCGACGACGTGACGACGACGTGGTGGCGCAAGGACCGCGACCCGCACCAGCTCTTCGTCGACTACAACCAGAACGCGCGCGACCACACGATCGCCGCGGCCTACTCCGTGCGCGGCTTCCCCGACGCCCGGGTCTCCGCGCCGGTGCGCTGGGACGAGATCGACGACGCCGACCCCCACGACTTCACCATCTTCACCATGCCTGAGCGCTTCGCCGCGATCGGCGACCTGCACGCCGACATCGACGACCCGGCGACGACCTACGACATCGCACCGCTGCTCGAGTGGGCCGACCGCGACGAGGCCGAGGGCAGGGCGACGCCCGACGAACCGGACGGGGACGACGCGTGAACGGCACCTGGGACGACCTCAACCGCCGGCTCACCGGCGCCATCCTCGCCCTCGACCTCAACGACGGGCTGGTGATCCGCGAGCGTCCTGCAGGGTCGGGGCCCGGTCGACGCAGGCTGTTCGGCGCCCGTCGGGCGGCGGCCGCACCGCGGCGCTACGTCCAGGTCACCGCGGCACCCCGGGTGCTCATCGCCGAGTGCGTCGGGTCGACGTCGTTCGGCGGCGAGTGGGAGATGACGCCCGAGACCGAGGCCGCCCTGCTGCGGATGGGGTGGGAGAAGCCCTGGTCGCCCGACTACCGCACGTTCTCCCGGGAGGCCCCGCTGACCTCGGCCAACCGGATCGCCCTGGCGACCGTGCGAGCCCTGCAGACCCTCGGCTGCGAGATGGCCGACCTCGAGGTCGAGCTGGTCCACGAGGAGCCGACATGACCGCCCGGTTGCCCCTGGCCAAGATCGACGTCGGCATGCTCGCCATGGGGCTCGACGACGGCAGCTGGGACCACGAGCTCTACCTCGACCCGGCTACGGGCGACCAGTACTCCGGGATGTCCGGCGAGGTCTTCGGCCCCGGCGGCAAGGTCGTCGACCGCGACGACCTCGAGGACCACGCGTGGCTGCGCGTCGCGGGTGAGGGGTCCCGCGTCGCCTATCGCGTGATGGAGGACTTCGCCGCGGCGGTGGCCGACCGACGGCTGCGCGAGCTCCTCGAGCGCGCCCTGGAGGGCAAGGGGGCCTTCCGCCGGTTCCGCGACGTGCTGCACCGCGAGGCCGACCAACCGGTGCTCGACGCATGGCGCGCCTACGAGGACGCCCGGTCCGAGCTGCGGGCCCTCGACTGGCTCGACGACCAGGACGTCGTCGACGGCGGCGAGCTGGCCGCTGCCCGCGTCCTGCGCGAGACCGCCGCTGCTGCTGCACTGCGCGCGGTCGGGGTGGCGGCGTACGGCGCCCGGCTGGTGCTCGTCAACGGCATGCCGGGCTCGGGCAAGTCGACCCTCGCCGAGCGCTACCGCGCCGAGCACCCCGGGGTGCTGGTCGTCGAGGCCGACGAGGTCCGGCGCTGGATCGGGGGCGACCCGGCCGACCACGCCGAGGCGGCCCGGCACCTGTCGCTGGCCCTGGCCGCCGCGCACCTCGAGACGGGCTACGACGTCGTCGTGCCTCAGCTGGTCGCCCGGGTCGACGAGCTCGAGCGGTTCGAGCGCGTGGCCGCCGAGGCGGGCGCCGAGATGATCGAGGTGGTGCTGCACGGCGGGGTGGTCGAGGCGCGGGTGCCCGACGAGGCGCTCGAGCACCTCGTCGACTACGCCCACGGCCTGGCCGACGTGCTCGAGCGGCGTCCCGACACCTACCGCATCGTGACCCGGCACGGCGACCCCGACAGCGCCTACCGCGACCTCGTCGACCTGCTCGACCCCGACGTGCCGGCCTGAGGCGTGCCGGCCTGAACCAGGTGTCCAGGGCGCCGGATCCGGTCACTAGGCTGGCCCGTCGTGGGACACGTCCAGATCACCCCGAGCATCCTCAACGCCGACTTCGCCGCCCTCGGCGCCGAGGTCGCCCGCATCGGCAGTGCCGACTGGGTGCACGTCGACGTGATGGACAACCACTTCGTGCCCAACCTGACCTTCGGGCCGACGATGGTCGAGGCCCTGGCCCGCAGCACCGACATCCCGCTCGACGCGCACCTGATGATCGCCGACGCCGACCGCCACGCCCCGGCGTACGTCGAGGCCGGATGCTCCTCGGTGACGTTCCACGTCGAGGCGGCCGCGGCGCCGGTGCGGCTGGCCCGCGAGATCCGTGCCGCCGGGGCCCGCGCGAGCATGGCCCTGCGGCCCGCGACACCGGTCGAGCCCTACGAGGCGCTGCTGCCCGAGCTCGACATGCTGCTGCTGATGACCGTCGAGCCGGGCTTCGGGGGCCAGAAGTTCCTCGACCTGGTCCTGCCCAAGATCCGCCGTGCCCGCGAGCTGGTCGCCAAGCACGGGGTCGAGACGTGGATCCAGGTCGACGGGGGAGTGTCGCTCGAGACGATCGGCCGGTGCGCCGAGGCCGGGGCCGACGTGTTCGTCGCCGGCAGCGCCGTCTACTCCGCCGACGACCCCGACCGAATGGTCGCCGAGCTGCGCGCCGCGGCCCAGGCGGCCCAGGGAGACCAGGACGGCGAGCAGTGACGGCCTACTCCCGCGGCGTCGAGCTCTTCCGCGCCGCCACGAGCGGGTTGTCGGCGGCCGAGCTCGACCTGCCGGTGCCGTCGTGCCCGGGCTGGACGGTCTCCGACGTGGTCACCCACGTCGCCGGCAACCACGCCGCGGTCCTGGCCCACCACGGCATCGAGCCCGAGACGGCCGACCTGTTCGCGGCCTACGAGGAGCACCTGCAGAAGCAGCCCCGCGCGATCTTCGACGCCCTCGACCTCACCGTCCACGCGTGGGACGTCGCCCGCGCCCGCGGCATGCGCGCCGAGCTCGACGACGTCGTCCTCGACTTCCTGCTGGCCTTCGCCGTCGACGCGGGTGAGCAGCTCTACGTCGACGGGGAGTTCGAGCTGATGCTCATCGGCGACGACGCGAGCAAGCAGGCCAGGGTGCTCGCGCTCTACGGCCGCGACGCCCGCTGACACAGCCACCGACCCGACGTCGAGTCGGCGTCGAGTCGGCGTCGAGGTCAAGTCGGATCGCGTCGAGTCGGCGCTCGTGCTGAACCGCAACGCCGACTCGAGATCGACTCGACGCCGCACGCGCTGTCTCGACACGTGACACGTCTGACACGCGACGCGAGCGGGACGTGTGGCAAACTCGACTCGACGAGTGAACATTGCTCGCGTGCTCTGGGGTCGGTGCAATTCCGAGCCGGCGGTGACAGTCCGCGACCCGCTCACAGCCAGTGAGCGGTTGACCAGGTGGAAATCCTGGACCGACGGTGAAAGTCCGGATGGTAAGCGCACGCAGGTGGTGGTCGACGTCAGCGCTCCGAGCCTGGTGGCAGAGCCTGTCGAGAGACCCCCGTCGTCCCCGGAGTCCGTGAGCCCGACCGGACCAGCGGGGACAGGGGGACAGATGGCCAGCACCGCCGAGCGCGACGCGATGCGTCGTGCACTGACCCTG
>CALRVO020000409.1:0-4352 GCA_943371595.1 Sphingomonas paucimobilis | reverse complement strand
CGGCCGCACGACCCGGGCGTTGACCGTCCCGCTCTTGCCCAGGACGACGAGCAGGGTCGCGACGGCCACGAAGAGCAGCACGACCCAGCCCAGCCAGCCGAAGTAGGCCTCGGCGAACGCGCGGTCACCGAACCCCTGGTCGCGCGCGGCCTCGCCGATCTCGCTGAAGGTCACCGTGTCGCCGGCCGTCGCCCACGAGACGAACCCGTAACCCGCCAGGCACAGGACCGAGGCGACCGACGTCAGCACGATGGCGACGA
This sequence comes from Sphingomonas paucimobilis, assembly GCA_943371595.1. Classification (GTDB taxonomy): domain Bacteria; phylum Actinomycetota; class Actinomycetes; order Propionibacteriales; family Nocardioidaceae; genus Nocardioides. Next base: position 4,092 of record CALRVO020000409.1, on the reverse strand, counting down.
CCTGGGTGGTGTGCCGCACCAGGCCGGCCGGGACGGCACCGGGGTGGGAAGCCCACCCTGCCTGACCGGCGTACGACGAGGGGCCGGCGTAGGAGGGCTGCGCACCCGGCGGGAGGCGGTGCACGATCCGTGGGCCGAGAGCGCCGGCGAGGGCCAGCAGCGCCGCGCCGCCCAACCACAGGGTGAAGCCCCACCAGGGTTGGACCTCCGAGCCGAGGAAGGCCACCTCGGGGCTCCCCGGGGTGCCGGCCGGAGGTGCGGGTGCGGACGGGGAGACGGTGACGGCTCCGCCGCCAGTGCCCGCGTTGAGGCCGAGGCTGATGATCGCCAGCACGGCGACGGCGCCGGCGCCGACGGCCAGCAGCACGGCGGCGACCCGGACGGTGTTGGTCAGTGCCGCGCGCCGCAGACCGACCGCGGCGGCGAGCACGACCACGCAGCACGCGACGGTCAGGGCGATCGCCAGCCAGGGGAAGAAGATCTCTGCCAGCGAGCCGAGATCGGGGCTGTCGGGGTCCGGTCCGGTGACGTCCTTGACGACGTCGACCGAGTCGAACAGGCTCACGAGCTCGCGTCGGTCGTCGAGCGGGCCGTCGGCGTTGCCCTCGTAGGAGACGAAGAGCTGGGTCTCGATCCAGTCGAGGAACAGGGCGATCACCATGGTCAGCGACCCCAGGATCGCGATCGGCAGGGCCCAGCCGAGCCGCTCCACGCGCTTCAGGCCGGCCGAGCCGGGGTCGACGTCGACGTAACCGGCCGGACCGGGCGCGGCGGCGTACCGGGGTGGCTGAGGGGGACCGTGCGGCGGAGGTGGTGGGGGAGGCGTCGAGCTCATGCGGGCCAGCATGTCCCGCCCGGTCAGAAGTAGTCGCGGATGTGGAGCGGGCGGCCCCCGAGGAGCGCGTCGAGCACCCGGTCGGCGTCGTCCGGGCCGGTGAGGTGGCCGGTCATCCGCAGGTTGGCGCACGACTGCGCGCCGGCGTAGGCCAGGGCGAGGCCCTGCGGGGTGAAGGTGGGTTCGTCGGCCGAGGCCGGGGCGCGCTCGCAGGTGCCGGGGCCGTCGCCCACCGTGAGTCGATAGCTCCCGTCGGCCGTGCCCAGCCGGTCGCCGGCGACCGCGAACCCGACCTGGGCGCGCAGCCCGGGGACGGCCAGCCCGGAGAGCGCGGCGGCGGGGTCGCTGACGCGCAGCATGTAGGGGTGACGGCCCACGACGTCCCAGGTGGCGGTGGGGAGCACGAGGCGGGCGGGGTCGTCGCCCGAGGTGTCGAGCCGGATGCGGCCGGCGACGGAGGTGTGGGTGCCGAGCATCCGCCACAGCGCGCGGTAGCCGTCGGCACTCACCGCGACCAGGTCGTGCACCTCGAGCGTCGCGGTCGTCGGGTCGTAGCCCTCGCCGCGGTCCCAGATCGCGTAGCCGACGACCTGCTCGTGTCCGTCCGACGACGGGGTGACGGCGAGCGACACCGCGGTGACGCCGTCGACGAGCTCCTGGTCGGTGGTCGCGAAGCGCGGGCCGGTCCGGGTCAACGGGCCGTTCTGGGCCGCCGCCCACGCGTCGTACACGGCCTTGAGGGCGGGTACGTCGGCGACGGTCGCCCGCCGTGTGCGGACGCCCACCGGCGGGCGGACCCCGGCGAGCTCGGCGGTCGGCACCGCGACGGTGTCGTAGGACGAGACGAGCTCGTAGCCCAGGGAGCGGTAGATGCCGCTGGCCGTCGGGAAGAGCGTCGACAGGGCCTCACCACGCTCGGCCGCGGCGCCCAGCACAGCCTCGAAGAGCGGCAGCAGCAGCCCCTGGCCGCGATGCTCGGGCGCCACCGCGACCCCGGCGATGCCGCACGTGGGGACGCGTGCGCCGTGCCACCACGACTCGTAGGAGTGGGCGGCGACCCGGGCGACCAATGCGCCACCGTCGAAGGCGCCCCACACCTCGCGGCCGACCGGCAGGGTGGTCGGGGCGGCGGGCACCTCGACGGGGTAGGGCGGCGAGCCGAACGCCTCGGCGCCCAGGCGGAAGGACGGCACGTGGTCGTCGAGGGTCAGCAGGCGGATCTCCACCACCTGAGGTTAAGGGCCCGGGACCGGCCCACAGCCAGAGAGGGCGGTCCTGACGCGGACCGCGTCGACTTCCCGCCACCCGGGAACCACGATCTGACCCACCCTGGGTCAACTTGCCTCGGGGGGAGGGTCGAAGGTCGACGCGGGGTGGGTCACTCGACCGCACCGGAGGGACGAGAAGGCGACGCACCCTGGGTCAGGTGTCGCGGCGGTCACCAGGTGTCGACGGGCAGGCCGCTGCCGCGCAGCCGCCCGGCGTGGTCGGCCGCGTCGACGACCCGCGCGATCAGGCCGCGGGTCTCGGCCGGGTCGACGACGTCGTCGATCTCGAAGTGGCGGGCGACCTCGAGCGCGGTGGAGTGCGCCTGGGCGTAGGCCGTCAGCTCGCGCACGGTGCGCTCGCGCTCCGCGTCGTCGGTGATGGCCTCGAGCTCGCGGCGCATCGAGAGACGCACCGCGCCCTCGAGGCCCATCGCGCCGAGGTGGGCGCCGGGCCAGGCGATCGTCAGCTCGGGCTCGTGGGTGCTGCCGCCGAGCATCGCCTGCGCGCCCAGGCCGTAGCCGCGACGCAGCACGACCCCGACCAGCGGCACCGTCAGCCGCGCGCCGGCGACGAGCAGGCGCGAGGTGTGGCGCACCAGTCCGGTGCGCTCGGCGTCCGGGCCGACCATCATCCCGGGGGTGTCGACGAGCGAGACGACGGGGAAGCCGAACGCGTCGCACAGCTGCAGGAACCGCGCCGCCTTGTCGCCCGCGTCGGCCGTGATCGCCCCGGCCACGTGACGGGTGTCGTTGGCGACGAACCCGACGGTGCGGCCCTCGACGCGCCCCAGCGCGGTGACGAGCTCGGGGGCGAAGCCCGGGCGCAGCACGGTGACGGTGTCCTCGTCGGCGAGGGTCTCGACGACCGCCTCGACGTCGTACGACGTGCGCTCACCCTCGGGGACCGCCTCGCGCAGCGGCACCTGGTCGGCCGCGGTCCAGTCGGCCTCGCGACCCAGGAAGTAACCGATCAAGGCGCGGGCGGCGTCGACGCACTCGTCGTCGTCGACCGCGACGTCGACGCAGCCGTTGGCCGTCATCACCTCCAGCGGACCGACGTCGGCCGCGGCGACGTCACCCAGCCCACCGCCCGCGATCATCGCGGGCCCACCCATGCCGAGGCTCGAGCGTGGGGTGGCCACGACCAGGTCGGCACAGCCCGCGATCACGGCGTTGCCGGCGAAGCAGTTGTCGTCGACGACGGCGATGCGCGGGACCTTGCCGCTCAGTCGCGCCCACGCGGCGAACGTGGTGACGTCGAGCGCCGAGACGAGCGGGATGTCGGTGTCGCCGGGCCGACCGCCACCGCCCGCGGCGAAGAACACCGTCGGCAGGCGCAGCCGCTCGACGACGTCGAGGAGCCGGTCGGTCTTGCGGTGCCCGCGCATGCCCTGGGTGCCGGCCATGACGAGGTAGTCGTAGGACAGCACCGCTACCTGGTGCCCGTCGATCGTCGCGAGCCCGCCGACGATCCCGTCGGCGACGGTGCGGTCGAGCAGGTCGTCACGCTCGCGCTTGTCGGACTGCGCCGCGGTCACGAACCGGCCGTACTCCACGAAGCTGCCCTCGTCGACCAGGGCCGCGACCTTCTCGCGGGCCGTCGTACCGCCCCGGGCGTGGTGCTTGGCGACCGCCTCGGGCCTCGCGGTGTCCTCGGTGAGGGCGCGGCGGGCCAGGACCTCCAGCAGCTCGGGGCGGATCACGTGGTGAGTGTAGGGACGGGCGTGAGGCCCGACCGCCGCACCACGGTGGTCGAGGAGGTTGCCCTGGCAACCGTCACGAGACCACGTGACCGCAGGAGCAGACCGGCTCGACCAACGGTGGTCGAGGAGGTTGCCCCGGCAACCGAAGCTCCTATGTCAAGCCGCTTGGTGGTGCGTCGGGTTTCGGTGGTGCTCGGCGTCGGCTTGCATGGCTTGGTAGATGACGTCAACGAGGTGGCGTTTCAAGACGCGGTACGCGCCCGCGGTGGTGTCGCCGTGGGCTCGG
>CALRVO020000408.1:0-4355 GCA_943371595.1 Sphingomonas paucimobilis | reverse complement strand
CGCGCTGCTGCGCCCGCCCTGCGACCGCGATCCGCGGGGCGACGTGGTCGTCCGGCCGAGGGCGCGCGACCTCGGCGAGCTGGTCCGCTGGGTGCGCCACCTGGCCTCGTCCTCGCCCGGCCCCGGCGACCCGGTCGTCGACCTCACGGGGCTCGAGGGGGCCGCGCGCCGGGTCCTGGCCGCGGTCGCGACCGACCTGCCGCGGGTGCAGGTGGATCCGTGGCTGACGACCTGGGGTGGCGTCACCGTCACCGTCGACGAGGGCGTGACCCCGCCCCGCTGGCGGTGGCTCGACCCGTTGCTGGCCGCGCTCGACGCACCCGGCGTGGCGGCGGCGCAGCCGGTGCTGGTGGGTGACGACCACACGATCAACGCGCCGGCCCTGCTCGGTCACCCGGTCTCCTCGCTCGACCGTCTCGACGGGGCCGTCCTGCCCGAGAGGTTCCCGGGGGTCGAGGCCCGTCGCGACGGCGCCGATGGCGCACGGGTGCTGACGACCGCCAGCTGGCTGCCCGGCCCGCGCCACCACGTGGCGGCGCTCGACGCGCTCCTGCCCACGCCGGAGCCCGGCGGCCTGCGCTGGTCGATCGACATCGCCGCCGGGGCCGCCCCGATCGGACGGCGGTGGGGTGACTGGCACTTCGCCCGCTCGCTGGCCGACGCGCTCGAGCGGCTGGGCCAACGGGTCGAGATCGACCACCCGGAGACCCGCGGCCGGGCGACCCGCGCCGAGTGCGACGTCGTGCTGACGCTGCGCGGGCTCGAGCGCGTCGCGCCGCAGCCCGGTGCGGTCAACCTGCTCTGGGTGATCAGCCACCCCGACGACGTGGGCCCCGAGGAGCTGGCGGAGTTCGACGTCGCCTTCGCGGCGGGCACCGCGTGGGCCGCGCGCCACGGCGCGATCCCGTTGCTGCAGTGCACCGACACCACCCGCTTCCACCCCGGGGTCGGCGACGCCGACCCCGGGCCCGACGGACGGGTGCTGTTCGTCGGCAACGCCCGGGGCGGGCCGCGGCCGGTGGTGACCGCGGCCCTGGCGGCCGGCCTCCGGCTCGAGGTGATCGGCACCGGGTGGGCCGAGCACGGCGTCGACGCCGTCGCCGACCGGATCGCCAACGCCGACCTGCCGGCCGCCTACGCGACCGCCGGCGTGGTGCTGGGCGACCACCACGACGACATGCGCGCCGAGGGGTTCGTGTCCAACCGGGTCTTCGACGTGCTCGCCGTCGGGGGGCGGCTGCTCACCGACCCGGTCGCCGGGCTCGCCGGGGCCGTCGGGACCGAGGTGCCGGTGTGGCGCAGCCCCGACGACCTCGCTCGCCTCGCGCGCCCGCCGTACGACGCGTGGCCGGGTCGCGAGGAACGCCGGGCGCTCGCCGAGCGGGTCGTCGCCGCGCACTCCTTCGACGCGCGCGCGGCCACGCTCCTGGCCGCAGCTCGGGACCACCTCGGGCCGTCCTCCTAGACTCCGGGCCGTGAGCGACGCCGCCCGTAAGCCAGACGAGATCACGCCCGACCCGAGCATCCCGCTGCCGCCGTACTCGCTGCGGATGGGCGGGCGGCACTTCAAGCGCGACACCGACTTCGTCGCGGCGGGCGTGCGCGACGCCAAGGTGCTGCGCCAGCGCGCCGGGCTCGGCCGGCGCAAGCGCGTGCTCGACTGGGGCTGCGGCGCGGGACGCCTGGCGATCGGCATCAAGCACCTGATCGGCCACGTCGAGGACTACCACGGCGTCGACATCCAGCCCGAGCTCGTGACGTGGGCGCAGGAGCACCTGACCGACGAGCACACCCGCTTCACGCTGGTCGACGCCCACAACGCGCGCTACAACCCCGACGGCACCGCGTCGTTCGAGATCCCGGCCGACGACGCGAGCGTCGACGTGCTCTACGCCTACTCGGTGTTCAGCCACATGCTCACCCACGACCTCGCCGGCTACGGCGCGACGATCGCCCGCATCCTCGCGCCCGGCGGCCGCGCGTGGGTGACCGCGTTCGTCGAGGAGGACGTGCCCGACTGCGTCGAGAACCCCGAGGGCTACCTGCCGCTGACGTGGGACGGCCCCCTGCACTGCGTCCGCTACGACCGCCGCTTCCTCGAGGCGACGCTGTGGGACGCCGGCCTGGTCGTCGACGAGTTCGTCCACGGCCGCGAGACCGACGGCCAGTCGATGTACGTGCTGCGCCGGCGCGACGAGCGGCGCCAGTCGGTCTAGCCGACCCTCAGCCGACCCTCAGCCGACCGACCGCGTCTGCGCGGCGATCACGGCGGCGTACCACTCGAAGGACCGCTTGGGCGTGCGGGCCAGCGTCTCGTAGTCGACGTGCACCAGGCCGTAGCGCTGCGCGAGGCCCTCGGCCCACTCGAAGCCGTCGAGCAGCGACCAGACGTAGAACCCGCGGACGTCGACCCCGCGCTCGCAGGCGGTGGCGACCGCGCGCAGGTGGGCGTCGAGGTAGTCGATGCGGGCCTGGTCGTCGACGACGCCGTGCTCGTCGGGGCCCGTGCCGTAGGAGGCGCCGGCCTCGGTGATCACGATCGGTGGCAGGGCGGCGCGGAAGCGGGCACGGAAGGTGATCAGCCACTCGCGCAGCGCGTCGGGCACGATCGTCCACCCCCGGTCGGTGCGGGGGTAGCCGACCAGCTCGAAGATCTCGAACGGCATCGGCGCGTCGTCGGGCGCGGCCGCGATGCGGATCGGGCTGTAGTAGGTGACGCCGTAGAAGTCGAGCGGCTGGCGGATGATCGCCAGGTCGCCGGGCTGCACCAGCTCGTCCATCAGCGGGGCGATGTCGGCGGGGTAGCGGCCGAGCAGCATCGGCTCGAGGAACATCCCGTTCCACAGGGAGTCGAAGAGCTTGCCGGCCCCCACGTCGGCGGGGTCCTCGCTGCCGGGCCAGATCGGCGCGTGGTTGTTGGCGCAGCCGATCTCGCGGGCCCCGGCGGCGCGCAGCGCGGCCACACCGTGGCCGTGGGCGAGCAGCAGCTGGTGGGAGCAGTGGAGGGAGTCGAAGAGGAGCCGGTGGCCCGGCGCGTGGGTGCCGAGCCCGTAGCCCAGGAAGGACGCGACGTTGGGCTCGCTGAGCGGGATCCAGGAGCCGACCCGGTCGGCCAGCCGCTCACCGACCACCGCGGCGTACTCACCGAAGGCGACCGCCGTGGCCGGGTTGATCCAGCCGCCGTCGTCCTCGAGGCCCTGCGGCAGGTCGTGGTGGTAGAGCGTGGCCAGGGGGTCGAGGCCGGCGGCGAGCAGCTGGTCGACCAGCCGGTCGTAGAAGTCGAGGCCGGCGGCGTTGACGCGGCCGCGGCCGTCCGGCAGCACCCGCGACCAGGAGATGGAGAAGCGGTAGGAGGACACCCCGAGCCGTCGCAACAGGGCGACGTCCTCCTCGGTGCGGTGGTAGTGGTCGGCGGCGACCTCGGCGGTCGAGCCGTCGGCGATGCGGCCGGGCCTGCTGGCGAAGGTGTCCCAGATGCTCGGACCGCGTCCGTCGACGTCGACGGCGCCCTCGACCTGGTAGGCCGCGGTGGCGGCGCCGAGCACGAACCCAGGGGGAAGCTGGGGCACGCCGTCGGCAGGGAGTGGCGGCACCTGCACAATGATGCCCGTGAGCACGGAGATCCGCCGAGGAACCGACCGCTTCGTCGAACGCGAGCCCGGACGTCGCACGTTCCACTCGCTGGCCTTCGGGTCGTCGTACGACGCCGACAACCTGCGCTTCGGCCCGATGGTGTGCCACGACGACCACCTGCTGGGCGCGGGCCGCGGTTTCGAGACCCACCGCCACAGCGACCTGGTGATCGTGACCTACGTGGTCAGCGGCGCGCTGGCCCACACCGGGCCCGACGGCACGACCCGCGTCGAGGCCGGCTCGATCGCGGTGCTGCGCACCGGCGCCGGCGTCGAGCACAGCGAGGTGGCCGCGGCGCCGCAGACCCGGTTCGTCCAGGTGTGGCTGACCCCGCCCGAGGGTGACGACCAGTCCGACGGGCCGTCGTACGACGTGGTCGAGGGCGACACCGTCGAGCCCTTCGCCGGCGCCCGGCTGACCGTGCTGCGCGTGCCCCTCGGCGCGACCGGCGTGATCCCACCCGCACCCCTGACCCACGTCTACGTCGCCCGCGGCGCGCTGCTCCGCTCGTCGCTGGCCGAGCCGTTGCAGGAGGGCGACGCCTTCCGCTTCACCGATGAGCCGGCGCTCGAGGTGACCGCCGGCGTCGACACCGAGCTGCTGGTCTGGTCGTTCGGCTGATCGAGCCGGGCGCCGGGGTCGTCCCACCCGGCCCAGGATTCACCGGCCGGCCGGTGAATGCCGGTCCAGGACGCTGAAATTTCAGCGTCCCGGTGGGGGTT
>CALRVO020000407.1:0-4367 GCA_943371595.1 Sphingomonas paucimobilis | reverse complement strand
TCAGCCCGGTGCGGCTGTGGTTCGCCGTCTACCTCGCGGTGATGCTCGTGGGAGGGGCGCTGTTCGGCAGCACCTTCTACGCCCTCGCCGACCCGTTCGAGATCTACTCGTCGCTGGTCGGCAGCGCGTCGATCTGGGCCGTGCGCGACGGCCAGCTCCTCGTCCGCAGCCCCTTGGCCAACCTCGCCTGCCTGCCGCCCGTGCCCGGTCTCCTCGGGGTCGTCGGGGTGTTGTTCGGCAGCACGGGCTTCGACTCGTTCGGCGAGTCGCCCGCCTACGTGAAGTTCCTGCAGGGCACCGACGTCAGCGGCTACCTCCTCAACAACCTGACCCTGCTGCTGTTCTGCCTCGGCGCGATGGGCGTCTTCGCCCTCGGTTGCGTGCTCACCGGGGTGGCGCCCGGCCAGTCGCGTCGCGACCTGCCCAACGCCTTCGCCCACTCGATCGTCCCGATCGTCATCGGCTACGTCGTGGCCCACTACCTCAGCTACTTCGTCGAGGTCGGCTCCCGCACCCTCGTGCTGGCCAGCGACCCGTTCAGCAACGGGTCGGACTACCTCGGCACCGGCGACTGGAACGACATCACCTGGCTGGCCTACCACCCGACGCTGCTGGCCAGCATCAAGGTGGGCGCGGTGGTCCTGGGCCACGTGGTGGCAGCGATCGTCGCGCACGACCGCGCGCTCCAGCTCCTCCCGGCCCGGCACCAGCTCACCGGCCAGCTGCCGCTGCTGATCGCGATGGTCGGCTTCACCTCGGGCGGCCTGTTCCTGCTCTTCTCGTCCTGACCCACGACGAGTCGGCGTTGCGACTCACTCCCAGCGCCGACTCGACGCAGATCGACGCAGAGTCGTTCTCACTCCCCCGCTGTCGCCTCCAGGGTCAGCGTGTAGAAGGAGCCGCCGTCCATGGTCGGCGAGGCGAGCATCGTGTCCTCCCCGGTCACCACGTCGAACTCGTCGACCAGGTCGCGCAGGCCGATGCCACCGGTCTCGTTCTTGGGGGCGAGCTCGCGGTCGCTGGTCACCTCGACCTCGCCGTCACTGACGGAGACGACCTCGAAGGTGACCTGCTCGCCCAGCCCGTCGACCGTGGCGCGCGCCCCGACGTCGACCGCCAGGGTCGTGGTCTCGGGGGTGGGTCGGTGGTCGGGGTCCCAGCCGTTCCAGTCCTCGCTGACGATCGTGAGGGTCTGCTCCGGGACGAGCCAGCCGCTCGGCCGGGGGGCGCCGTCGGTGGCAGCACACCCGGTCGCGACGAGGGCGGCAGCAAGGACGACGGCCGGCAGGAAGCGGGTCCGCGACGTGGTCATGCGGGTCGGACGACCGTGGTCGCCGGTGGGTTCCGTCACGGGACCGCGGAGCTGGTCGGCACACCGGCCGTGACTCCGGCGACCAGGGCCGCGACCGCCTTGGTCAGGGCCGACTCCCCCGACTCGAGCAGTGTGCGGCCGGCCACCAGGGCGCGGTCGACCGTGGCGCGGTCGTCGGGCAGGAAGTGCAGTCCGGCGAGGCGGGTGAAGCCGGCCACCATCCCGGCGACCTCCTTCTCCGACCAGCCGAGGGTGGGGCGCATCCGGTTGATCACGACGTGCACGGGCCTCGGCCCGACGACGTCGCGCAGGTCGACGAGACCGCGGGCCAGCCGGGAGAGCCCGACCGGGTCGGCGGCCCCGACCACCACGACCGCGTCGGCGACCTCCAGGGCGCCCAGGGTGAGCTGGTTGCGGCCCGGGCGGCCGCCCAGCTCGCCGGCCGGGTCGCTCTCGAGGCTGAACCCGGTGTCGACCACCACGTCGCCCTGGGTGCGGCCGAGCTCGAGGAGGTGCTCGACGGTGCCGCCGCGGATCTCCGACCACCGGTCCGGGCGGGGCAGCCCGGTCACGACCGACAGCCGGCTGTCGAGGCCGCGCTGCACCGTGGCGAAGCGCTCCTCGAGCTGGCCCGCGGTCGCCAGCCGGGCCGCCGACAGCAGGCCCGACACCTCGTCCATCACGCCCAGCTGCTGGCCGATCGAGCCGCCGTAGGGGTCGGCGTCGACCAGGATCGTCCGGCCCCGGCGGCCGAGCTCGGCGGCCATCGCCGAGGCGATCGTGCTGCGCCCCGGCGCACCGGCCGGGCCCCAGACGACGAGGACACGTCCCTCGGCGTGCTCCGCCTCAGCCGGTACGACGGGAGGCCCGTCGGGCGCCGAGCCCGGGGGCGGGGTCGTCGGGCGGGGCCCGAGCCCGGCGGCGAGGACCGCGTCGGCGAGACCGGCGAGTCCCGACACCGGCACGACCGAACGGATCCCGATCCGCCCGGCCCGCGCGAGCCCGCCCTCGGCCTGCTCGTCGGCCACGACCGCGACCGGGCTCACGCCGTGCCCGGTCAGGCGGGCGACCGCGTCGGCATCGAGCCCCCGCGACTCGAGCCCGAGCACGGCGGCCTGCGCCTGCCCCGAGGCCGCTGCGGCCAGCAGGTCGTCGACGTCGACGCACCGCTTGAGCACCACGGTGCGGGGGTGCTCGGCGAGCACGGCCAGCGCCTGCGACTCCCAGTCGGCGCCGGAGGCGACGACCAGCACCACGATCATCAGCCCACCTGACCCAGCGAGAGCACGGGGGTGGTGAGGCTGCCGAGCAGGCCGTAGAACGCAGCCACGTCGTCGGCGGGCACGGCCAGCTCGACCTGGCGGTCGCCGCCTGCGCCGAAGTCGTCGGCGGACGCAGCGGCCACCACCCGCACCTCCTCCAGCGCGGGTACGCCGGCGTCGCGCGCCGCACGCCCGACCGTCGCGCCCCCACCCGCGATCCCGGGGTCGCCCAGACCGGCGGGCTCGCCGTCGCCGTCGACGTAGACGTTGACGACCGACCCGGCTCCGACCGCGCTCGGCACCAGCAGCGGGTCGACGGCGAGCGAGATCGTGACGGTGCCGGCCTCGTCTAGCTCGCCGATCGCCGACCTCGGGAGCAGCTCACCGGCCCCCACGGCGCGCAGCACCGTCAGGTCGTCGGGCAGGTCGCCGTCGACCGTGAAGTAGCGGCCCAGGTCGTCGGCGTCGGCGAACCGCAACCGTCTGACCTCGAGGTCGCCCTCGGTCAGCTCCTCCCCGGGTGAGGCGTCGTCGGCGACCGCCCACACCTGCACGGTGTCGTCGGCCGACGCGAGGACGCGGGTGCCCACGAGCACCGACGCGGCGACGATCGCGACACCCACCCACAACCGCGGGTCGCGCCAACCGGGGGACGACGTGCGGACGGCCGGCGGCACCTGGCCGCCAGGAGTCCCGAGATTCCTGGCCACGCCGACATCATGGACGCCCGAGGCCGTCGGGAAAACCGTTCCTCCACAGGCACGGGACGCCGGTGACCTGTGAGGCCGGTGAGGTGCGACGATGGGCGCATGGCCGGTACCCCGCGCTTCCTCACGCTCGCCGACGTCGCCGAGGTGCTCAACACCTCCAGCGCCCAGGTCTACGCGATGGTGCGTCGCGGCGAGCTCGAGGCGATCAAGATCGGCGGCCGCGGCCAGTGGCGGGTCGAGGCCAGCAAGCTCGAGGACTACATCGCCCAGGCCTACAAGACGACCAAGGAGTTCGTCGACGAGCACCCGTTCGCCGACGACGCCGTCGACGCCGAGGTGGAGTGACCCACCACCCGTGAGTGACTCGGCGCTCGGGCCGAGACCACGGTCCGACCTCGGGTCTCGTCACCGGTTCGCGCCCGAGCGAGCTCGGTCGGCGACCCGGACGCTCGACCACCCTCAGGTGGTCTGCGCGAGCGAGCTCGCTCAGCCCACCTCGGAGTCGAGCTCGACCATCGCGGTGCGCTCCTGGCCGTCGCGCACGTAGGTGAACTCGATCTCCTCGCCCGGCTGGTGGGTGCGGATGCTGACGATCAACGAGATGCCGTCGACGACCCGCTGGCCGTCGACCTCGATGACGATGTCACCGTCCTCGAGCCCGGCGTCGTCGGCCGGCGTGTCGGCCAGGACCTCGCGCAGCTCGGCGCCCACGACGTCGCCGGCGTCGACGCCGCCGACCTTGGCCCCGATGACGGGGTAGCGCGCCTGACCGGTCTTGAGAATCTGGTCGGCGGTGATCCGCACCTGCTCGACCGGGATGGCGAAGCCGACGCCGATGTTGCCGGCCTCGCCGTTGGTGGCGCCGCCGTTGGTCGCGATGGCCGAGTTGACGCCGACGACCTGGCCGCGCAGGTTGACCAGCGGCCCACCCGAGTTGCCGGGGTTGATGGCCGCGTCGGTCTGCACCGCGTTGATGTACGACGTGTCGTCGGTCGTCGCGCCGGTCGACACGGGACGGTTGAGGGCGCTGACGATGCCGGCGGTGACCGTGGCGCTCAGGCCCAGGGGCGACCCGATCGCCAC
>CALRVO020000406.1:0-4369 GCA_943371595.1 Sphingomonas paucimobilis | reverse complement strand
GGTCATGGTGACTCCTCGGGTGATCGAGCGTGTCGGATCAGCGGTCGATGGTGCACGGCCCGGCGGCCGCGCTGATGCAGGTCTGGATGGCGACGCCGTCGCCGGGGGCGGCGACGGTGACCTCGCCGTTGCGCAGGTCGCGCACGACGCCCTCGCGCAGCGGCAGGACGCAGCCGAAGCACACGCCGATGCGGCAGCCGCTCGGCATCAGCGCCCCGGCCGCCTCGGCGACGTCGAGCAGCGGGGTGTCGCCGGCGGCGTCGACGGTGACGCCGGTGGTGGCGAGGGTGAGGGTGCCGCCCTCGCCGGAGGCCTCGAGCAGCGGCGTACGGAAGCGCTCGGTGGTCAGGTCGAGGCCGCGCGCCGCGTGGTGGGCCTCGAGGGCGTCGAGCAGGCCGGCGGGGCCGCAGGCGTAGGCGAGGCGCTCGTCGAGGTCGGGGACGATCGTCGACAGCGAGTCGACGTCGAGCATGCCGTCGCGGTCGTCGTAGCGCTCGACGAGGCGCAGGTGACCGGCCTCGGCGTGGGCGCGCAGCTCGTCGCGGAAGATCGCGGCGTCCTCGGTGACGTTGTCGTGGACCAGGGTGATGTCGGTGGCCGGGGCGGTGGCCCGGGAGAACAGGTTGCGCAGCATGCCGATGACCGGGGTGATGCCGGAGCCGGCGGTGACGAGCAGCAGCTTGGCCGGCAGCGGGTCGGGCAGCACGAAGTCGCCCTCGGCCTGGGCGAGCTGGATCATCTGGCCGGGCTTGGCGCGGCGCACCAGGTAGCCGGAGACGACGCCGCCGGGGATCGCCTTGACGGTGATCGAGAGGCAGCCGTCGGGGCGCGGGCCGTGCGTCAGGGAGTAGGTGCGGAAGAGGCGTACGCCGTCGACGTCGACGCCGACGCGGACGTACTGGCCGGGCACGTGGCCGGCCCAGTCCTTGCTGGGCTTGACGACGATCGTGGCGGAGTCGGCCGTCTCGGGTCGGACCTCGACGATGCGGCCGCGCAGCCCGGTGGTGCCGGAGCGCAGCGGGTGGAAGACGTCGAGGACGTCGTCGAGGTCGAGCGGGGTCACGGCAGCGTCGGCGATCCGGCGCAGGCGCTGGCGGAGCCCGCCGCGGCCCTCGCCGGCAGGTCCGTACAGAGCGGTCGAGGTCATGTCCCCAGTCTGCCGCCCTCGGGCGCTAAACTCCTGACCACTCGACGTGAAGATCGCCGCCGCTTTTGTTCGCAGGAGACAAAGATGCCCGCACGTCCTCGCCCCACGACCCCGGAGGGCCTGCTGCTGCCCGCCGCGGTCGCGACCCAGATCCGCGAGGGCCTCGCCGGGGTCGCCGACGACGTGGTCGCCGCGATCATCGAGGAGGTGCCCGGCTACACCGACGCGTTCAACGGCCCGATGGGCCAGACGATCCGCCAGGCGGTGCAGATCGCGCTCGGCGGCTTCCTGTCCCTGGCCAGCGGACGACGCGGCACCGACCCCCGGACCCCGACCGCGCCGGCCGTCGAGGGCGCCTACCAGCTGGGTCGCGGCGAGGCCCGCAGCGGCCGCAGCACCGAGGCGATCCTGTCGGCCTACCGGATCGGGGCGCGCGTGTCGTGGCAGCAGATGGCCCAGGGCGCGGTGCGCGCCGGCCTCGACGCCGAGACCCTGGCCTCGTTCGCGGCCCTGGTGTTCGCCTACATCGACGAGCTCTCGGCGGCCAGCGTCGCCGGGCACGCCGACGAGCTGGCGACGACGGGGCGGGTCCGCGAGCAGCGCCTCGAGCGCCTGGCCCACCACCTGGTCGCCGAGGCGCCCGAGGAGACCGTGCGCGCCGCCGCAGAGCGCGCCGACTGGGCCGTGCCGCGCACCCTGACCGCCGTCGTGGTGGCCGAGTCGCAGGTCCGGCCGCTGCTGGCCGCGGTGTCGCCGCTGACCCTCCAGGCCGCCGACCCGCCCGGCCTCGACGACGCCGTCCTGCTGCTCGTGCCCGACGCCCACGGCCGCGCCCGGGCGCGACTGCTGCGGGCCGTGGCCGAGCGCGGCGGCACCGCCGGGCCGGCCCGCCCCTGGCTGTCGGTGCGTGCGTCGTACGAACGGGCGCTGCGGGCGCGCTCCCTCGGCGTGGGGCCCGACACCGAGGAGCACCTGCCGCAGCTGGTGCTCACCGCCGACCCCGAGGCGCTGGCCGACCTGCGCACCCGGGCGCTCGCCCCCCTCGCCGACCTGCGCCCCGGCACCGTCGACAAGCTCTCCGAGACGCTGCGGCTGTGGCTGCTGCTGCAGGGCCGCCGCGACGAGGTCGCGGCCGCGCTCTTCGTGCACCCCCAGACGGTGCGCTACCGCATGGGTCAGGTCCGTGAGGCCTTCGGTGACACCCTCGACGACCCCGAGGTCGTGCTCGCCCTCACCGTGGCGCTCGGGGTGCCCCCCGTAGCCTCGGAGAAATGACCCGGGCCAAGGCAACCGCCGCCGTCGCCGCCGGCCTCGTGATGGCGCTGAGCGCCTGCTCCGGCTCGGGCTCGGCCGACGTCACCGCTCCGCGCGCAGAGCCGTCGTCGTCCGCTGCGTCCCCGGGCAGCCCCGCCCCCACCGGTCCCGACGGCAGCACCGCACCCCCCGTCGGCCCGCAGTACGTCGCCCTCGGCGACTCCTACGCCGCCGCCCCGGGCGTCCCGGCGACGTCGGGCGCGGGCGGGTGCTTCCGCTCCAGCGGCAACTACGCCCAGCTGCTCGCCGCCCGGGCCGGGCTCACGGTCACCGACGTCACCTGCAGCGGTGCGACCACCGACGACGTCCTCACCCGGCAGGTCCCCTCGATCACCCCCGAGGCCGAGCTGGTCACCGTCGGCATCGGCGGCAACGACTCCGCCCTGTTCACGTCGCTGATCCAGAGCTGCGTGGGACTGGCCGACGCAGACCCTGACGGCACCCCGTGCTCCGACGCCGTCGGCGCCCGGGTCGACGAGACGATCCCCCGCACCGAGGCCAGCATCGACCGCCTGTTCGACGCCATCGCCGAGGCCGCCCCCGACGCCCGGGTGGTCGTCGTCGGCTACCCCGACCTGCTGCCCACCTCCGGCTCCTGCCCCGACCTGGTGCCGCTGGCCGAGGGCGACTACCCGTTGCTCAACGAGGTCACCCACCGGCTGTCGGACGCGCTGCAGACCCAGGCCGCCGCGCAGGGGTTCGACTTCCTCGACCTCAGGGGCCCCAGCCGCGGCCACGACATCTGCTCCGACGACCCCTGGGTCAACGGCGTCCAGGTCGCCGACGACGGCACGATCCCGTTCCACCCGTTCGCCGCCGAGCAGCGCGCCGTCGCCCGGATGATCGCGAGATTTCTGTAGGACGTCCGATCACCTCGTACGATTTGGCCGTGCTCCGTCGTCGTCGCCCTCCCGCGCGCCTGTGCCTGGCGTCCGCGCTGGCCGTTGCCGTCCTCGCAGGGTGCACCGCCGAGGCCGACCCGGGCGCCCTGCCCGACGCCCCGGTCCAGTCCGCCACCGGGTCGACGTCCAGCACCGGGGACGACCCCGCGATCGACGTCTACGTCGCGATGGGCGACTCCTACACCGCGGCACCGCTGTTCCCCCTCGACGACGCCCTGGTCATCGACGACTGCCTGCGCTCCGAGTCCAACTACCCGACCCTGGTCGCCGACGAGCTCGGCATCGCCGTCGACGACGTCAGCTGCTCGGGCGCCTCGACGACCAGCATCTTCAGCGAGCAGAAGTTCACGACCAAGACGCAGCCGCCCCAGATCGACGCGCTCTCGCCCGACGCCGACCTGGTCACCGTCGGCATCGGCGCCAACGACTTCACGTTCTTCTCCGACATGATCTTCGACTGCCTGGCCGTCGCCGACCGCGACGTGCAGGGCGACCCCTGCCGCCAGTCCAACACCGACGCCGCCGGCCGCGACCGGCTGCGCCGCAACCTGGTCAAGATCCGCTCCAACGTCAAGGGCGTCGTCGAGGCCATCGCCGAGCGCGCCCCCGACGCCCGCATCCTGCTGGTCGGCTACCCCCAGATCATCCCCAGCGAGGGCACCTGCCGCCCCCGGCTGCCGCTGGCCGTCGGCGACTACGCCTACACCCGCGACCTCAACCTGCGCCTGGCCCGCGCCGTCCGCAACGGTGGCGTCTCCGCCGGCGCCGAGTACGTCGACCTCGTCAGCGCCAGCCAGGGCCACGACATCTGCGCCGAGGAGCCCTGGGTCGCCGGCATCCGTGGCAAGGACAACCGCGCCGCCGGCCTGCACCCCTACCCCGCCGAGCAGGAAGCCGTCGCCGACCTCGTCCTCGCGATGCTCTGATCGGCTCGGTGCCCCCGGGCGGGCATGACCGACCCCATGTAGCTGAGTGTTCGGCGTACATCTCGAGCGGTAGAGCGCTC
>CALRVO020000405.1:0-4374 GCA_943371595.1 Sphingomonas paucimobilis | reverse complement strand
GTCGTGCTTGATCCGGCCGCTGGCGCGCTTGCGCTCGGCCTCGTCGGTCGACTGCTCAGGCTCCTGGGGCACCGCCCGTACCGACCCCTGCGGCTTCCCCACCGCAGGGTCGGCGTCCGCCGGTGTGGCGGTCGGCCGGAACAGGTCGTCGGCCGCCGGCAGGCTCACTCTCCGGGCCATCGGGCGAGCACCTCCCGGGCGAGCTGGCGGTAGGAGTCGGCGCCGGCCGAGGACGAGGCGTACGCCGTGATCGGCTCGCCGGCGACGGTCGCGTCGGAGAACTTCACGGTGCGCTTGATCACGGTGTGGAAGACGGTGTCGCCCCACGCCTGCACCAGGCGCTCCATGACCTCGCGGCTGTGCAGGGTGCGGCCGTCGAACATGGTGCCGAGGACGCCGTCGATCTCGAGCTTGGGGTTGAGCCGCTCGCGCACCTTGTCGATGGTGGTCTTGAGCAGCGCCACCCCGCGCAGCGCGAAGTACTCGCACTCCAGCGGGACGATCACGCCGTCGGAGGCCGTGAGCGCGTTGACCGTCAGCAGCCCCAGCGAGGGCTGGCAGTCGATCAGGATCACGTCGTACTGCTCGAGGGCGGGGGCCAGCACGCGCTGGAGGGTCTGCTCGCGGGCGACCTCGTGGACCAGCTGCACCTCGGCGGCCGACAGGTCGATGTTGGACGGCAGCAGGTCCATGCCGGGCACGCCGGAGGGCACGACGACCTCGTCGAGGGTGACGTCACGCTGCATGAGCAGGTTGTAGATGGTCAGGTCCATCTCGTGCGGGTTGAGGCCGAGACCGACCGACAGCGAGCCCTGCGGGTCGAAGTCGACCAGCAGCACCTTGCGCCCCTGCTCGGCCAACGAGGCACCCAGGTTGATCGTCGTCGTGGTCTTGCCGACGCCGCCCTTCTGGTTGCACATCGACACCACCCGGGCCGCGCGTCCGGCGACGACGGGCCCCGGGTCGCGGAACACCGGCATCGGCCGTCCGGTCGGCCCGATCTCGGGCTGCGCCGGGGCGTCGGAGGCCGCAGGGGCGGTGGTCGCCGGGCGCTCGAACGGCAACATCGACGCCTCGGCCCCTCCCTCGGCCTCGGGCCCGGGGCGCGGGACCTCCGTCCGTGGCGGCATCGCGGGGGTGCCGACGAACGATCCGTCAGTCATGGCTGCTCCTCAGGTGGTGGACGTCGAGCCGTCGGGTCGGTGCTCCGACCCGGAGCCCAGTCTTCAATGTCGACACAGCGACTTTGGGGACGACTCGCCGGGAGCCTAGGGGTGACTGCTCCCGGACGGCACCACCGGGTCGCGCGCACGGCCGGCCGGCCCCGGTGGACAGGCCGGTAGACGGTCCGGCGTACGGCGCGGGACCGGCCACGACCGGCCACGACCGGGTCGGGGTTGTCAGGGAAACCTGGGCGTTGTCAGGGGTTACAACCCCTGACAACGGTCAAATTCCCCGGCCGGCCGGGGAATTTGCCCACCACCCCAGCCCCACCAGCACCACCCGTCACAGATCCGTCAAGCACCGGAACGCCACCGTGGCCAGCACGAGCTCACCGGTGTCGTCGGAGGCGTCGAGGTCGGCGACCGCCTCGATCACCCAGTCCCGGTCGCCGGCCGGGTCGGCCAGGGTCTGCACGACCCGCCACAACCGCGTCGACCCGGCACCGGGGTCCTCGTCGGGGTCGACGCCGGCGGGCGTCCCGGTCTCGGGGGTGATCTGCAGCAGCTCGGGGCCCCGCGCGTCGCCGTCGGTGAGCACGGTGTCGTGCTGGGCGTAGTAGGCCTCGATCGCCTCGTCCCAGGCCGAGCGTCCCATCACCACCGCCCGGGGCGGGTCGAGGCGGTCGGCGGCGTCGCGCTCGAGGCGCATCAGCCCGTCGAGGTCGTCACGGGCGACGAGGTCGACGCGACGCCACATGGCGTTGCGGACCATGACCCGGAAGGCGCGGTCCTGCTTCGAGATCGGTCGTGGCGAGGTCGGCAGTGCGTGCTCGGTGACGACGCGCGAGGCGTGCTCGGGGTCGTTGAGCGCCTCCCACTCGTCGAGCAGCGAGGAGTCGGTCTGGCGGATGGTCTCCCCCAGCCACTCGAGCAGGTCCTCGAGCGCCGGCGTGCGGTGCGCCTCGGGCACGGTCTGGCGCAGCGCGCGGTAGGCATCGGTGAGGTAGCGCAGGACCAGCCCCTCCGAGCGCGCCAGCTGGTAGCGCGAGCAGAAGTCGGTGAACGACATGCCCTGCTCGTAGATCTCGCGCACCACCGACTTGGGGTCCAGCGCGTCCTCGCGCAGCCACGGGTGCCGCCCGCGATAGATCTCGTACGTCGCCTCGAGCAGCTCGGCCAGCGGCTGCGGCCAGGTGATCTTGTCGAGCAGCGCCATCCGCTCGTCGTACTCCAGGCCGTCGGCCTTCATCTCGGCCAGTGCCTCGCCGCGGGCGGCGTGCTGCTGGGCGAACAGGATCTGCCGCGGCGCCTCGAGGGTCGCCTCGATGACCGACACGATGTCGGCGGTGTAGTCGTCGGACTCGGGGTCGAGCAGGTCGAGCGCCTCGATCGCGAAGTGCGAGAGCGGCTGGTTGAGCGCGAAGTCGTCGGGTACGTCGTCGGCCAGTACGTAGCGGCGCCCGAGCTCGTCGGGCCGGTCGAGACGGACCACCGTCCCGGAGGTGATCAGGCTGCGGGCCAGGCGCAGCGCTCGTCGCGACAGCCGCAGCTGCTGGCGGCGCGCCTCGTGGTTGTCGGTCAGGAGCCGGCGCATCACCGCGAAGGCGTCCTCGTCGCGCGACAGGACGTTGACGAGCATGGCGTTGTCGACCTTCATCCGCGACACCAGCTGCTCCGGCACTCCGGCGACGAGCTTGTCGAAGGTCGCCTCGGTCCACACCACGGTGCCCTCGGGCGGCTTCTTGAGCTGGGCCTTGCTGCCCTTCTTGGCCCGCTTCTCCTCGCTCATCGCCGCGTTCTTGGCCGCCGCCTTGGCCTTGGCCCTCTCGTTGGCGATGGTGTGCTCGGGGGCCTGCACCACCACGTACCCGGCGGTGTCGAAGCCGGCCCGTCCGGCCCGACCCGCGATCTGCAGGAACTCGCGCACCCGCAGCACCCGCGACCGGTTGCCGTCGTACTTGGCGAGCGCGGTGAACAGCACGGTGCGGATCGGCACGTTGATGCCGACGCCGAGGGTGTCGGTGCCACAGATGACGGTCAGGGCACCGGACTGGGCGAGGGTCTCGACCAGGCGGCGGTAGCGCGGCAGCATCCCGGCGTGGTGCACGCCGATCCCCCGCCGCAGCAGCTTGGCCAGCGTCTTGCCGAACCCGGCGCCGAAGCGGAACCCGACCGGCAGGTCGACGACCGTGCCCTTGGGCAGCCACGGCGCGGTGAGCAGCGAGGTGGCGTGCTCGACGGCGTCCTTCTGCGTGAAGTGCACGACGTACGCCGGGGCCTGGTGGGTCGTGACGATCTCCTCCAGCGTCTCGGCCAACGGGGTCAGCGCCCAGGTGAAGGTCAGCGGCACCGGGCGCTCGGCCTGGTCGACCACGGCCGTCTCGCGACCGTTGCGGCGGGTGAGGTCGGCGGCGAGCTCGCTGACGTCGCCGAGCGTGGCCGACATCAGCACGAACTGGGCCTGGGTCAGCTCGAGCAGCGGCACCTGCCAGGCCCAGCCGCGGTCGGGCTCGGCGTAGAAGTGGAACTCATCCATCACCACGAGACCGACGTCGGCCGCGGCCCCCTCGCGCAGGGCCAAGTTGGCCAGCACCTCCGCGGTGCAGCAGATGATCGGGGCGTCGGCGTTGACGGTCGCGTCACCGGTGAGCATCCCGACGTTGTCGGCGCCGAAGACCTGGCACAGGTCGAAGAACTTCTCGCTCACCAGCGCCTTGATCGGCGCGGTGTAGAACGACACCCGGTCGTCGGCCAGCGCCGCCTTGTGCGCGGCCATCGCCACCAACGACTTGCCCGAGCCGGTCGGGGTGGCGAGCACGACGTTGTTGCCGGCGAGGATCTCGAGGACCGCCTCGTCCTGGTGCGGGTAGAGCTCGAGCCCGCGGGCGGTGGCGAGGGCCGTGATGTCGTCGTAGACCGCGTCCCAGTCGGTCTCGCGGGAGGTCTCGCGGGAGGTCTCGCGGGCGGCCTGGGTCACCGGGTCATCCTCGCACCCGGTGTCGGGCTCACTCCCGGGCGCGGGGGTGCGCGGTGGCGAAGACCTCGCGCAGGTTGTCGACGGTGACCAGCGTGTAGACCTGGGTGGTCGTCACCGACGCGTGCCCGAGCAGCTCCTGCACCACGCGGACGTCGGCGCCCCCGTCGAGCAGGTGCGTGGCGAAGGAGTGCCGCAGGGTGTGCGGCGACACGTCGCGGGTCACCCCGGCCCGCT
>CALRVO020000404.1:0-4385 GCA_943371595.1 Sphingomonas paucimobilis | reverse complement strand
CCGCGCGCGCGCGCGCGCCGTGGGCCGCGACCTGGGCGTCGGAGGCCACCTGACCGCGTTGCGGCGCACCGCGGTCGGGTCCTTCGACCTCGGCGCGGCCCGCACCCTCGACCAGCTCGCCGACACCTTCGAGCTCGTCCCGATCGCGGCCGCCGCACGGGCGTCGTTCGCCGCGGTCGACCTCGAGGACCGCGAGGCGGGTGACGTCCGGGTCGGTCGGCGCCTGGCACGTCCGGTCGAGGGCCTCACTGCGGTCTTCGCCCCCGACGGCGAGTTCCTCGCCCTCTACGAGCCCCGAGACGGCGGCTCTCGCCCCGTCGCCGTCTTCGTCTGACGGCCCGCGGTCCTCGTCCGGGCGGGACCCGACCAGTCCGCGCGGTGTACGTGCAGTGGCGGCTGTCCCCGCCATGCGCCAGAATCTCGCCTGCCGCCACCTGGGGTGTGGCGGCCGTGCGAGAGGGACTGGATGAGGCGTCGGTGGGGCAGGTTCGGGCTGGCAGGTGCGCTGGTCGTGACGCTGATGAGCGGTGTGACCCTCGCGGTGACCACCGAGGTGGTGACCGCGCCGACGGCTGACGCGGTCCAGGCGACCGGCGGGGCCGCGCGCTTCAAGGCCATCGAGTGGCTGTCCTGGGGTGCCCCTGACGCCGCCGTGCCCAACGGCACCACCCGCACCGAGACCTCGGTCATCGCCGGTCAGACCCTGAGCGTCAGCTGCACGATCACCAACCTCGCGGGCGGGGCGCTCACCTCCTACCGCTCCGGCACCTGGCAGGGCGACGGCTTCGACCAGCTCTACAACCGCGGCGGGGTCGACGGCGCCAACACCATGGTCACCGGGCTCTCGGGCCCCAACGGCTCGACCGTGACGTTCGACTTCGCGTGCTCGGCCACCCTGGGCGGCAACCCGTTCCCCCTCGCGGGCCTGGTCATGGCCGACGCCGAGGCGTCCGGCAGCAACGAGTACGTCGCAGCGACCATCCCCTCGACGGCGACCTGGCGGGTCATCGACCGGGTCCGCGGTGCCGGATGCACCCTCGATGCCTACGCGCGGCGCAGCAACCCGACGGTGACGACCAACCGTCTCGAGCTCTACGGACCTCCCACCAACACCTGCGAGTCGGGCAGCGTCTCGGTCCGCCCCGGTCCGTCGGCCATCGCCTTCATGGAGGACGCGACCTCCGCGACCAACGTCACCATCCGCGGTGGGGGCAAGAGCGCCATCGCGCTCGGGGTGTCGCTCGACTTCGACTTCGGCGACGCTCCCGCGTCCTACGGCCAGGCCGTCTCCGCCGTGCAGTACAACTACACCGGTGGCGCCGTGCCCCTCGCCACGGGCACCTTCCCCACCAACCGCGGCACCCCGATCTTCCAGAACATCACCCTGGCCAACCTGACCCAGCCGTCGGTCCGGCTGGGCGCCACCGTCGACCCCGAGCTCTCCCAGCCGTTCTCGTCCGACGCGCGCGGGGACGACCTCGCCGGCGACGTCTCGGGTGGCGGTCCCGACGACGAGGACGCGGTCACGTTGCCCAGCGTCGCGGTCGTCGAGCCGGGAGGCACCTACACCGTCCCGGTCACCTGCGTGGGCGCGGGCAAGATCGGCGGCTGGATCGACTGGAACCTCAACGGCTCGTTCGACGCGGCCACCGAGCAGTCGTCGAGCTCGCCGATCTGTACGGGCGGCGCGGCCAGCCTCTCCTTCGCCGTCCCGGCAGGGGTGCTGCCCACCGGGGGAGTGCAGCCGACCTTCCTGCGCATCCGCGCGGTCGGCGCCGCCGAGGCGATGACACCGACCGGGTTGAGCAACGTGGGCGAGGTGGAGGACCACCGGTTCTCGATCACGACCCGCCCGCGCCTCATGCTCGCCAAGCAGGTCGCCGGCCGGGTCGCCCCGGCCGACCAGTTCACCGTCACGGCCAGCGGTGCCGGCCTGCCCGGCGGGGCACTCAGCGCGACCACGACGGGCTCCGGCACGACCGCCACGACCACGACCTCCCTGGTGCAGACCGGGCAGACCTACACCCTGGCCGACGCGATGGCCCCCGGCAGCGCCAACCCCCTCGGCGACTACACCGCCACCATCGCCTGCGTCGACGCCGCGGCCGCCAACGCCCCCGTGGCGGTGAGCGGCACCGCGCCGAGCTGGAGCCTGGCCGACCTGCAGAACGGCCAGGACGTCCGGTGCACGATCACCAACACCCCGCGACCCGCCGATCTCAACGTCGCCAAGACCCCCGGCACCACGACGGGTCCCGACGCCCTGGGTCGCTACACCGCGACCTACCGCGTCACGGTGAGCAACACCGGTGTCCTGCCGGGCACCTACGGACCGCTGACCGACACCCCGTCCTACCCCGGCGACCTCGTCGTCGACGGAGCGACCTGGACCGCGTCGGGCCCGGGCGCCCCGGAAGGCGGCACCTCGCCGTCGTCCGGCCCGTTCACGCTGGCGCCGGGCGGCACCGCCCTGGCCCGCAACGCGACCCACACCTACGACGTCACCGTGCGCTTCCACTACGCCCGGCGCGCTGCGGTCGCGGGCTGCACCGGCACCGCGGGCAACGGGCTGTTCAACCGGGCGTCCCTGCCCGGCGGCCAAGAGACCGGTCCGAGCGGCGACAACACCGCGTGCCTGACGCCGCCTGCGCCGCCCGTCGCCACGCTCGACCTGGTCAAGTCCGCGTCGGCGCCCGACGACCTCGACGGCAACGGCGTCGACGCGGGCGACCGCATCACCTACGGCTTCGCGGTCACCAACACCGGCAACGTGACCGTCTCGCCGCTCGCGGTCGTCGACCCGCTCCTCCCGACGGTGACCTGCCCGGTCCCCTCGCTCGCGCCCGGTGACAGCACGACCTGCACCGCGACCTACGTGCTGACCCAGGCCGACGTCGACCGGGGCCTGCGCGACAACACCGCGCGTGCGACCGGCGCCGACCCGCAGGGCGGCGCGGTCACCAGCGGACCGAGCTCGACCACCACGCCGCTGACCCGGACGCCCGCGTTGAACCTCGACAAGGTGGCGGGCACGCCGGTCGACCGCGACGGCAACGGCCGCCTCGACGCCGGCGACCGCATCCCCTACCGCTTCACGGTGACCAACACCGGCAACGTCACCGTGACCGGGCTCGCGATCACCGACCCGCTGCTCACGACGACGTCGTGCCCGGTGACCACCCTGGCGCCCGGCGCGGCCACCACCTGCACCGGCACCTACACGATCACCCAGACCGACGTCGACGCCGGAGCGGTGGTCAACACGGCGAGCGCGACCGGTGCGACGCCCGGTGGCGGCACCGTGACGAGCAACAGCGACAGCACCAGCACCCCCGTCGTACGTCAGCCCGGGCTGGTGATCGACAAGACCGCCGGTGCGCCGGTCGACGTCAACGGCTCCGGCCTGACCGACGCCGGTGACACGATCGCCTTCGGCTTCACGGTCCGCAACACCGGCAGCACCACCGTCACCGCCGTCGCCGTGGTCGACCCGGCCCTGACCACCGCCGGCCTCACCGTCGTCTGCACCCCGACCACGCTCGCGCCGGGCGCGACCGCGACCTGTGCCCCGTCGGCGCCCTACGTCGTCACCGAGGCCGACGAGGCCTCGGGGGCGGTCGTCAACTCGGCCACGGCCACCGGCAC
Organism: Sphingomonas paucimobilis; assembly: GCA_943371595.1. GTDB lineage: Bacteria > Actinomycetota > Actinomycetes > Propionibacteriales > Nocardioidaceae > Nocardioides. Next base: position 740 of record CALRVO020000404.1, on the reverse strand, counting down.
CTCGCCCGGCGGCCCGACCACCAGCCCGCCCGACACGACGACCACCCCGGTCGCCACCCCGGTCGCGTCGCTCAGCGTCGACAAGGTCGCCGGCGTGCCGGTCGACGTCGACGGCTCCGGCCTGACCGACGCCGGTGACACGATCGCCTTCACGTTCACGGTCCGCAACACCGGCAACGTCCCGGTCGACACCGTCGCGATCTCCGACCCGTTGCTCACCGGCTCGGGGCTCACGATCACCTGTGCCGCGACCACCCTCGCGCCGGGGGCCCGGACCACGTGCACGCCCAGCGGGCCCTACGTCGTCACCAGCGCCGACCAGGCGGCCGGCCGGGTGGACAACACCGCGACGGCCACGGGGCTCGACCCCGACGACGACCCGGTCACCAGCCCGCCCGACACCACCACGACACCCGCCACGGTGCCGCGCGCCGCGCTGGCGCTCGACAAGGAGGCCGGCACGCCGGTCGACACCAACGGCTCCGGCATCACCGACGCCGGCGACACCGTCGCCTACACCTTCACCGTGCGCAACAACGGCAACGTGCCGATCAGCGCGGTCACGGTCACCGACGCCAAGCTGACCGCCGCCGGCATCTCGGTCACCTGCCCGGCCGGGCTCCTCGCGCCCGGTGCGAGCCGCACGTGCACGGCGAGCGCGCCCTACACGATCACCGCCGCCGACGAGGCCGCCGGCGCCGTCGACAACACCGCCACCGCCTCCGGGACCGGCCCCGGCG
>CALRVO020000403.1:0-4391 GCA_943371595.1 Sphingomonas paucimobilis | reverse complement strand
CGCGGTGGCGGCCGGGGTCGGGCGGGTCGTGGTCGACTCGGCCACCGAGATCGAGCGCCTCGCCCAGATCACCGCCGAGCTCGGCACCACCCAGGGCGTGATGGTCCGGGTGACGCCCGGGGTCGAGGCCCACACCCACGAGTACATCGCGACGGCCCACGAGGACCAGAAGTTCGGCTTCTCGATCACCAGCGGCGACGCGCTCGAGGCCGTACGCCGCGTCGACGCGGCGCCGGGCCTGGTGCTCCAGGGCCTGCACTGCCACATCGGGAGCCAGATCTTCGACTCCTCCGGCTTCGAGGTGGCCGCCCGCCGGGTGCTGCGACTGCACGCGCGCGTGGCCGACGAGCTCGGCGTGACCATGCCCGAGATGGATCTCGGTGGCGGGTTCGGCATCGCCTACACGACCCAGGACGATCCTGCCGACCCCGCGGCGCTGGCCCGCGAGATGACCGCGATCGTCGACGGCGAGTGCCGCGCGCTGGGCGTCGAGCGGCCGCGGCTGTCGATCGAGCCCGGTCGCGCGATCGTCGGGCCGTCGACCTGCACCGTCTACACCGTCGGCACCGTCAAGCCGGTCTCCCTCGACGGCGGGGCCGTGCGCACCTACGTCAGCGTCGACGGCGGCATGAGCGACAACATCCGCACCGCCCTCTACGACGCCGACTACTCCTGCACCCTCGCCGCGCGCGCGTCCGACGCGCCGCCGGTGCTCGCGCGGGTCGTCGGCAAGCACTGCGAGGCCGGTGACATCGTCGTCCGCGACGAGTTCCTGCCCGGTGACGTGGCTCCCGGCGACCTGGTCGCAGTGCCCGGCACGGGCGCCTACTGCCGCTCGATGGCCTCCAACTACAACCACGCGCTGCGCCCCCCGGTGATCGCGGTGCGGGACGGTGAGGCGAGGATCCTGCTCCGACGAGAGACTGAGGACGACTTGCTGGCGACGGACGTGGGTGCGTGATGGAGAGCTCGACGGCCAACGAGGCACGCTCGACCACCGGAGCGCTGAGGGTGGCGGTCCTCGGGTGCGGGGTGGTCGGCTCCCAGGTGGTCCGGCTGCTCGACGAGCAGGCTGCTGACCTGGCGGCCCGTGTCGGCCGTCCGGTCGAGCTCGCGGGCGTCGCCGTACGCCGCATCGACGCCCCGCGTGACGTGACGCTCCCCGAGGGGGTGCTGACCACCGACGCCGCGGCGCTGGTGGCCCGCGACGACGTCGACCTGGTGGTCGAGGTCATCGGCGGCATCGAGCCGGCCCGCACCTGGATCCTCTCGGCCCTCGAGCACGGCAAGAGCGTCGTGACCGCCAACAAGGCGCTGCTCGCCGAGGACGGGCCGACGCTGTTCGAGGCGGCCGAGAAGGCCGGTCGCGACCTCTACTACGAGGCCGCCGTGGCCGGGGCGATCCCGATCCTGCGCCCGCTGCGCGAGTCGCTGGCCGGTGACCGGGTCACCCGGGTCCTCGGCATCGTCAACGGCACGACCAACTTCATCCTCGACAGGATGGACACCCAGGGCAGCGGCTTCACCGAGGCGCTCGAGGAGGCCCAGGACCTGGGCTACGCCGAGGCCGACCCGACCGCCGACGTCGAGGGGTTCGACGCCGCGGCCAAGGCGGCGATCCTGGCCTCCCTCGCCTTCCACACCCGGGTGACCGCCTCCGACGTCCACCGCGAGGGCATCAGCGAGGTCAGCGCGGCCGACATCGCGTCGGCCAAGGACATGGGGTGCGTCGTCAAGCTGCTCGCGATCTGCGAGCTGCGCACGAGCGAGGGCGCCGACGGCGGGGTCGAGGAGGCGGTCGCCGTTCGCGTCCACCCGGCGATGATCCCGCGCAGCCACCCGCTGGCCAGCGTGCGCGAGGCCTACAACGCCGTGTTCGTCGAGTCCGAGGCGGCCGGCCAGCTCATGTTCTACGGGCCCGGTGCGGGCGGTGCGCCCACGGCCAGCGCCGTCATGGGCGACCTGGTCACCGTGGCCCGCAACCACGTGTCGGGCACCCGCGGGGCCGGAGAGTCGGCCTACACCGACCGCGCCGTGCTGCCGATGGGCGAGACCCGGACCCGCTACCACGTGGCGATCGACGTGGACGACCGCGCCGGGGTGCTGGCCGCGGTGGCCCTCGCGTTCGCCGAGCACGGCGTGTCGATCCAGACCGTGCGCCAGGAGGGACGTGACGACGACGCCCAGCTCGTCGTCGTGTCCCACGGCGCCACCGACGCCCAGCTGAGCGCCACCGTCGAGCACCTGCGCGGCATGGACATCGTCCGCGACGTCACCTCGGTGATGCGCGTCGAAGGAGCAGAAGAGTGAGCACCCTGACCCGGACCCACCAGTGGCGCGGCGTGATCGAGGAGTACCGCGACCTCCTCGACCTCCCGGCCGGCGTCCCGGCGGTGACGCTGCGCGAGGGGGGCACCCCGCTGGTGTTCTCCGAGTGGCTCTCGGGCCTGACCGGTGCCGAGGTCCACCTCAAGGTCGAGGGCAGCAACCCGACGGGCTCCTTCAAGGACCGCGGCATGACCGCGGCGATCTCGGTGGCCAAGGCCGAGGGGGCCGAGGCCGTCGTGTGCGCCTCCACCGGCAACACCTCCGCCTCGATGGCGGCCTACGCCGCCAAGGCCGGGCTCAAGCCCCTCGTGCTCGTGCCCGAGGGCAAGATCGCGGCCGGCAAGATGGCGCAGGCGATCCTGCACGGCGCCCAGGTGATCATGGTGCGCGGCAACTTCGACGACTGCCTGTCGATGGCCCGGGGCCTGGCCGTCGACTACCCCGTCGCCCTGGTCAACTCGGTCAACCCGGTGCGCCTGCAGGGCCAGAAGACCGCGGCGTTCGAGATCGTCGACTTCCTCGGCGACGCCCCCGACTACCACCTGCTCCCCGTCGGCAACGCCGGCAACATCTCGGCCTACTGGCTGGGCTACACGCAGTACGCCGAGCTCGGCCTGGCCACCCGGCGGCCGGTGATGCGGGGCTTCCAGGCCGCCGGCGCCGCACCGTTGGTCACCGGCGAGCCGTTCCCCGACCCCGAGACCAAGGCCACGGCCATCAGGATCGGCAACCCGGCGTCGTGGCACCTCGCCGACCAGGCCGCCAAGGAGTCGGAGGGGCGGTTCGCGTCGGTCACCGACGAGCAGATCCTCGCCGCCCAGCGCGACCTGGCCTCGCGCGACGGCGTCTTCGTCGAGCCCGCCTCGGCGGCCGGCGTCGCCGGGATGCTCCAGGAGCTGAGCCACGGTGAGTCGTACGCCGGCCGGACGGTCGTCATCACGGTCACCGGCCACGGTCTGAAGGACACCGCCACGGCGCTCGAGGGCGTCGGTGCGCTCGTCGACACCGTCGTCGACGCCGACGTCGCGGCGGCCGCCGCGGCCGCCGGCCTGGCCTGAGGTCCCCGCCATGGGCTTCGTCGCCGGACCGGTCCGGGTGCGCGTGCCCGCGACCTCGGCCAACCTCGGACCCGGCTTCGACACGCTGGGGCTCGCGCTCGACCTGCACGACGAGCTCGAGGCCGAGGTGCTGCCCGAGGGTGGCCTCGAGGTCGTCGTGGTGGGGGAGGGCAGCGGCGAGGTCCCCCTCGACGAGCGCCACCTCGTCGTCCGCTCGATGTACGCCGCCTTCGACCAGATGGGTGCGCGACCGTCCGGGCTGCGCCTGCACTGCCGCAACGTCGTCCCGCACGCTCGCGGCCTCGGGTCGTCGTCAGCGGCCATCGTCGGTGGCATCGTGCTGGCCCGCGCGCTGGTCGGGAGCGCTGACGCGCTCCCCGACGACGAGGCCTTCGGGCTGGCGGCCCGGCTCGAGGGCCACCCCGACAACGTCGCACCCGCGTTCTACGGCGGCTTCACCATCTCGGGGCACGACGACGGTGCGTTCTGGAGCACCGCGATGCCGGTGGCCCCCGAGATCGCTGCCGTGGTGTTCGTCCCACCGGACGGGCTGTCCACCGAGGCGGCCCGCGGTCTGCTGCCCGCCACGGTGCCGCACGCCGACGCGGCCGCCAACGCCGGTCGGGCCGCGCTGCTCGTCGCGGCCCTCGCAGGGCAGCCCGAGCTGCTGCTGCGGGCGACGCAGGACCTGCTGCACCAGGACTATCGCCGGCCCGCCATGCCGGCCTCGCTGGCCCTGGTGGACACCCTTCGCGACGAGGGGTACGCCGCGGTGGTGTCGGGGGCGGGCCCGACGGTCCTGGTGCTGACCCATGCGGCCACCGACCTCGGGGCCCTGGAGACGCGGTGTCCCGAGGGCTGGCGGTCCTCGCGCCTCGCCGTCGGGGTCGCTGGCGCGCACGTCCTCGGGTGCTAGCCTTGCCGCGCTCCGGGATGCCCGGCGCGGCGTCTGCGGTCCTCCGCGGCGCCCCTTCTCTCCCTCGTGCTTGTGGGAGGGCAACGACC
>CALRVO020000402.1:0-4429 GCA_943371595.1 Sphingomonas paucimobilis | reverse complement strand
CCCCGTCGTACGACGGGCCGCGCACCCCTCCGCCGGCGCCGCCGCACCGACCCTCCACCCCGCCACCGTCCTCGACCACCCCCGGGCGGCGCCGGACGGCGCTCGTCGGCGCGGTCGTCGCCGCCGTCCTGGTCGCCGGCGGGGTCACCGCGTTCGCCGTGACCCGCGGTGACGACCCCGCGGGCCCCGGCACCGCCGACCCGAGCGGGTCGTCCACGGACTCGTCCGGAGACGCGTCCGGCGACCCGTCCGGTGACCCGGCCACGGGGACGCCCCCGACCGACGGCCCGGTCACCGGCGACCTCGACGGCGACGGGGTCGGCGACGTCAGCTTCGACTACGACCCCGACGACGGTGACGTGCTGCGCACGACCACGTGGTCCTCGGACGGCACCACGCTCGTCGACGAGCAGACCAGCGACCTGGGCCCCCGCAGCGGGCTGCCGACCTGGCGCGTGCGCGGCCACCTCGACGACGACGACACCGAGGACGTCCTGGTCTTCCGCCGACCGGGCGGCAAGGGCCCGACCGAGGTCTCCAGCCAGCTCAGCGGCGGTGGCAGCATCGACGCCGAGCTCGACGCCACCGGCGACACCTCGAGCAACGACGCCCTGGCCGACCTCGACGGCGACGGACTCGACGACCTCCTCCACCTCGAGGTCGTCGGCGAGCAGCTCGTGCTGACGACCCGCAGCTTCGACGGCACCGGGTTCGGCCCCGCGCAGGAGAGCCTCACCCTCGACGACGACCTCAACTTCCTCTGGATCCGGCCCGGCGACTTCGACGGCGACGGCGTCGTCGACCTCGCGACGCTGGTGCTCACCGGCACCTTCGACCGCGGCTATCCCGGCACCGTCGACGTGCGGTTGGGCGACGGCGAGGGAGGGTTCGCCGAGCCGGTCAGCGCCCCGTTCACCTCGGCGGGGGCCGAGGTCTTCCTGCGCAGCGGCGACTTCGACGGCGACGGGCTGGACGAGCTCGTCGTGGCCGACCTCGACACCAGGCTCGTCGTGCTCAACCTCTTCGACGTCGACGGCGGCACCGTCACCCCCCGGGGCAACGTCGGCAGCATCCGCTTCCTCAACACCGCGCCCCTCGACCTCGCGGTCAGCGACCTCGACGGCGACCGCATCGACGACGTCGTCGCCGTGACGCTGATCCGGGTCGGCGGGACCGCGCGCGTGCTGGCCGGCGTGTCCGACGGCACCACTTTCTCCAGCAGCCTCTGGCTCGCCTGGGACCAGCTGTTCGCGGCCAAGAACAACGCGGACGACGAACGATTCGAACTCCTGGAGGACGCACGATGGTGAGCCCCGCAACCCCGCCCCCGACCCCCGGGTCGGTCTTCGGCCCCTACCGGATCGACTCGGTCATCGCCCAGGCACGCACCGGCGTCGTCTACCTCGCCACCGACCAGCGCCTCGGGCGTCAGGTCGCCCTCAAGGTGGTCGTCGGCACGCTGGCCTCCTCGGCGGAGTTCGTCGAGCGCTTCCAGCGCGAGGCCGCCACCCTGGCGCGGCTCGAGTCGCCCCACGTCGTCCAGGTCTTCGACCACGGCACCCACGACGGGCTGCCCTTCGTGGCCTCCCAGTACGCCTCCGGTGGCGACCTCGGGGCCCTGCTGGCCCGGCTCGGACCCATGCCCCTCCCGATCGCCGCCACCACCATCTCCCAGGTCGCCGAGGCCCTGCGCGACGCCCACCGTGCCGGCGTCGTCCACCGCAACCTCAAGCCCGGCAACGTCCTGCTGCGCGACGAGCGCCTCGACCGCATCCACGTGCTGGTGTGCGACTTCGGCGTCGGCCCCGCCGAGGGCGACGCCATGACCGAGCCCGCCTCGGCCCCCGGCGCGTGGAGCTACCTCGCCCCCGAGCGCATCCAGGGACGTCCTGGCACGGAGTCCTCCGACGTCTACGCCCTGGGCTGCCTGCTCCACGAGGCGGTCACCGGCCGACCGCCCTACGCCGGCACCGACGTCGAGGTCGCGACGGCCCACCTGAGCGGCCCCGTGCCCCAGCTCCCCGGCACCGACGACACCACCCGCCAGCTCAACCAGATCCTGGCCCGCACCCTCGCCAAGGACCCTGCCGAGCGCTACGGCTCCGCCGGCGAGGTGCGCGACGACCTGCGCGCCTTCGCTGGCATCCTCTCCGCACCCCCGACCGCGCCGGGGGCCTCGGCCGCGCCGACCGCACCTCCCGCTGCCGCGCCACGCCCGTCCGAGGCGCCGACCATGGCTCCAGGTCCACGACCCGCGGCCCCGCCCCCGCCGCCCCCCGCCTACCAGTCGTTCAGCGTGCCCCAGGCGCCGCCGTACGCCGCCGCAGGACCGACCGGCGCCCCGGGCACCAAGAAGAACCGCACGCCCCTGCTGATCGCCGGCGCTGCCGCGCTCGCGCTGGTGCTCGTCCTCGGCGTCGTGATCGCGGTCGTCGCCGGCGGCGACGACGACGCGCCCGCCGCCGGGCCGTCCGACCCGCCGTCGAGTGCCACCGAGTCGACCACCGAGGAGTCCGAGCCGACCGACCCCGAGACGAGCGAGCCGACCGAGGACGCACCGATCACCCCCGACACCTCCGGCGCCGTGCGCGGCGACCTCGACGGCGACGGGTTCGGCGACCTCGCCATCCCCGACTTCGACGGCCTGCAGCTCTTCCCGTCCAACGGCAGCACCGGCTTCAAGGACGTGGAGATCCGCCGCAACCGCCAGTTCAACGTGGGTCTCGTGGGCGACGTCGACAACGACGGCACCACCGACCTCGTCCGCATCGAGGGCGACCCGCCCCAGATGTCGGCGATCGTGACCAACCTCGGCGGCACGACCTCACCGCTCCCGACGCCGGCCGGCACGGGTTACGTCTCGGCGCTCGACGTCCCGACGTCCCTCGGCGACGTCGACGGAGACGGCACCCTCGACCTCGTGCTGCTGAGCCGGCTGCAGCCCCCCCGGACCGACGACGGGGTCCGAGCCGAGACCCCGACCCAGGTCGACGTCGCGATCGGCGACGGCACCGGGCGCTTCGCCCCCACGACCACGTGGTTCACCGGTCCGCTGCCCGGCGAGGACACGAGCATCGCGGTGGCCGACGTCGACGGAGACGGCCCCTCCGACGTGCTGTTCAACTACACCGACCCCGACAGCGCCCAGCCCCTGGCCCTCCTGCTGAAGTCCGACGGCGCCGCCTTCACCCTCGAGGGCAGCCCGCTGGCCTTCGACAACGGCGGTACCGCGCGCGACACGGTGCGCGCGGGCGACTTCGACGGCGACGGCGCCGACGAGCTGATGAGCTACGCCAGCTACGGCCCGGCGCTGTTCGTGCTGAGCTACGACGACGGCACCTGGACCCAGACGCCGTGGTACGACAACTCCGACACCGTCAGTCCCCCCTCGACGAGCGGGTGGGCCGTCAGCGACGTCAACGGTGACGGCTTCGACGACGTGATCACGGTGGGCAACGACGACAACCTCGACCCGATCATCAGCGGCGTCTTCCTCAGTGACGGCACCACGCTCACGGCCGACCTCTCGTGGGCCCGGCCGATGCCGAAGGACTTCTTCGCCTTCCCGCTGCTCGACCAGCGCACCGGGTGACCTGAGGCACCCGGCAGCACCGGGTGCCTCGCCTCAGCCCGGCAGCAGGTCGTGCCGCACGATCGTCGCGGCGCGCGACGGGCCCACCCCGACGACCGAGATGCGGGCGCCCGACATGGCCTCGACGGCCTCGACGTAGGCCTGCGCGTTGGCGGGCAGCTCCTCGAAGGTGCGGCACTCGGAGATGTCCTCCCACCAGCCGGGGAGGTACTCGTAGATCGGGACCGCGTGGTGGAAGTCGCTCTGGTTGACCGGCATCTCGTCGTGGCGCACCCCGCCCACGTCGTAGGCGACGCAGACCGGCACCCGGTCGAGCCCGGTCAGCACGTCGAGCTTGGTGAGCACGAAGTCGGTGACCCCGTTGACCCTCGCCGCGTAGCGGGCGATGACCGCGTCGTACCAGCCGCAGCGGCGGGGGCGACCGGTGGTCGTGCCGTACTCGGCACCGATCTTGCGCAGGTGCTCGCCGGAGTCGTCGAACAGCTCGGTGGGGAACGGGCCCTCACCGACCCGGGTCGTGTAGGCCTTGACGATCGCGATGACCTGGTCGAGCCGCATCGGCGGGATGCCCGACCCGGTGCAGGCACCGGCGGCGGTGCACGACGACGAGGTGACGAACGGGTAGGTGCCGTGGTCGACGTCGAGCAGGGTGGCCTGCCCGGCCTCGAGCAGCACGGTGTCGCCGGCGTCGAGGGCCTGGTTGAGGAACAGGCCGGTGTCGCACACCATCGGCGCGAGCCGCTCGGCGTAGGCCAGCAGCTCCTCGACGATCTCGTCGATCTCGGGGGCACGGCGGTTGTAGATCTTGGTGAGCACCTGGCCCTTGAGGTCGAGGGC
>CALRVO020000401.1:0-4435 GCA_943371595.1 Sphingomonas paucimobilis | reverse complement strand
GCACCGCCATCGTCGTCGGCGACCTGCTGCTGGCCCGCGGTGCGGGTGCGGCCGCCGAGTCGGGGGCCGCGGCGGCCCGCGCCTGGGCCCGGGCGCTCGACCGCATGGCCGCCGGTCAGCTGCGGGAGGAGGGGTTGTCGGCCGCGCCGTCGGGCGAGGCGCACGCGGAGTACATCGGGCTCAAGACGGCCGCCCTGTTCCGGGCCAGCGCCGAGATCGGCGCTCTCGCCGTCGGGGCGAGCCCCGACGTGGTCGAGGCGCACGGGCGGTTCGGCCACCACGTCGGGATGGTCCTGCAGCACCTCGACGACCTCCTCGACACCATCGGCGACCCGCGCCTGATGGGCAAGCCGGTCGGGGTCGACCGCGCCAACGGCGTCCCCACCACGGTGACGCTGTCGGCCCGGGGACCCGTCGAGGCGGTGACCGGTCTCGTCGTCGACGAGCTCGCGGGCGCGGCCGCCGCGATGGCCCCGTGCCCCGGCGGCGAGGGACTGGTGCGGTGGGTCACCGGTGCGCTGCGGCGGGCCCTGGCGCAGGCCCTCGACCACGACGGCCTGGTGCGAGCCGCCCCCCTGGTCGAGGCGCTCTCAGGTCCGGCAGGGTCTCACGACGCGCTCGGCGTCGCCCGCTGCCAGGCCAGGTAGTCCTCGAGCGCCTCGCCGGCGTCGGCCAGGGCGGTGGCGAGATCGACCACGACGGGCATGGCGTCGGTCGTCGTGCCGTCGCGACCCAGCGACTCGAGGCGCGTCGCCAGCGCGGTGACCGCCGGCAGACCGAGGTTGCCCGCGCTGCCGCGCAGCGCGTGCGCCGCGGCACACAGGGCGGTCGCGTCGGCGTCCAGAACGGCTTGGGTGCACACCGAGATGACCTCGGCGCGACGGCGCAGGAAGTTGCCGATGGCGCGCTCGAGGTAGGCGTCGGCCCCCGGCCCGAGGTCGAGGAGCTCGAAGAGCCGCTCGCGGTCGAGGTGGGGGCTGACCGGCCCGAGCGCCCCACGACTCGCGGGCGCGAGGTAGGGGGAGTGGGGGACCCACCGGGCGAGGGCGGCCTGCAGCGCCGACAGGGAGACAGGCTTGGTGAGGAAGTCGTCCATGCCGGCCTCGAGGCACCGCTCGCGCTCGCCGCTGACGGCGGCCGCCGTCATGGCGAGCACCGGCAGTCGCGGCCCGCCGACGTCCTCGCGCCGACGCAGGGCACGCGTGGTCGCGTAGCCGTCGAGCACCGGCATCTGCACGTCCATCAGGACGGCGTCGAAGTCCTGCTGCTCGAGCACCGCCAGCGCGGCACGGCCGTCGCCGGCGGTGACCACGGCGAAGCCCAGTGCCTCCAGGAAGCCGCGGGCCACCAGCTGGTTGATCTCGTTGTCCTCCACGACCAGGACCCGCCCCCGCTCGGCGACGGGTGCGTCGGCCGGGCCTGTGCGCTCGACCACCTGGACCTCGCCTCCGGAGTCGGCCTCGGGGCCGGCCACCGCGACCAGCAGCGCGTCGCGCAGCGCCGCGGACGACACCGGCCGGACCAGGCACGCGGCCACGCCCACGGCACGGAGGTCGTCGTCGGCGGTGACGTAGCCCGAGGTCATCACGATCAGCGGGACCCCTGCCGGGTAGCCCTGCCGGCGTACGGCGTCGGGCAGCGGCAGCCCCGCCAGCCCGGGCAGGGCCGCGCTCAGCAGCACCGCGTCGAAGGGCTGCGTGCTGTGCGCCTGCTCGAGAAGGCGGACGGCCTGCGCCGCGTCGTCGGCCACGGCGGTCGCGACGTCCCACCACCCGAGCTGCTCGACCAGGATGGTGCGGTCCTGGGGGTCGTCGTCGACGACCAGGATGCGGGTGCCCCCGAGGGCGGCTCGGGCCCGAGCCCTGGCCCCGTCGTTGGCGCCGCCGTCGGCGGGGCCGAGCGGCGCGCTGAACCAGAACGTGCTGCCGGCCCCGGGCTCGCTGTCGACCCCGAGCTCGCCGCCGAACGCGGCCGCGATCTCGGCACAGATGGCCAGGCCCAGCCCGGTGCCGCCGAAGCGTCGGGTCATCGAGCTGTCGGCCTGGGAGAAGGGCGCGAAGATCTGTTCCTGCTGGGCGCTGGTGATGCCCATGCCGGTGTCGCGGACCTCCAGCCGCAGCCGACACCCACCCGTCGGCCCGTCGGCGGGGTCGGTGATCGGCTCGGCGGTGGCCCGGATGCTGACGGACCCCGCGGCGGTGAACTTCAGGGCGTTGGACCCCAGGTTGAGCAGCACCTGCTTGAGCCGGGTCGGGTCGCCGGCGAGCACGTCGGGCACGTCGGGGCTGCACGAGACACGCAGCTCGAGGTCGCGCTCGCGAGCCGGGTCGGCCAACATGTCGCCGACCTCGGCGAGCATCTGGCGCACCTCGAAGTCGACGGTCTCGACCTCGAGGTGCCCGGCCTCGATCTTGGAGAAGTCGAGGATGTTGTTGAGCAGGTCGAGCAGGGTGCGGCTCGAGACCGAGACCCCCGAGACGAGGTGGCGCTGGCGGTCGGAGAGGGGGGTCGCGCCCAGGAGCTCGTTGAGCCCGATGATGCCGTTGAGGGGGGTCCGGATCTCGTGGCTCATCGTGGCCAGGAAGTCGGACTTGTGCTTGGAGGCCTCCAGGGCCCGGTCGCGGGCCGCGGCCAGCTCGCGGGTGAGGGCCTCGCGCTCGGCGACCCGTGAGATGAGCAGCATCGCCTGGTCGACCATCTGCTGGATCAGGTCGTGGCGGTAGAGCGGCGGCAGCGAGGTGATGGTCACGACCGCCAGGACCTGGTCGCCGAGGCGGACCGGGGCCGCGATCGTCAGCCGGCGCCCGGTGTCCCACACCGACCGGCCCAGGCGCAGGCACTCCTCGGCGGTGGCGAGCTCGACGGCCTCGACCTCGGCCTGGGCCGCCCGTTCGTCCTCGTCGCCCTCGTCGCCCTCGTCGTCCGCGGTCGAGAGGTAGGGCAGCAGTCCCGTCCCGGCCGGGTCGGGGACGAAGGCGCACGCGCGGTCCCAGTCGTCGTGCAGGACGACCGTCGACCCGATCTGCTGCATCAGGTCGTCGAGCGTGGTCGCCTCGTTGGCGGCCGTGGCCACGGCCTGCATGAGGGAGTTCTGGGTCACCAGGTCCTGCAGCTGGTCCTCGGTGTCCCGGGCCCGGGTGATGTCCTGGTAGGTGCCCGAGACCTCGACGAGCCGGCCGTCGGGGTCGTAGGAGCCGAGCGCCCGCAGGCGCACCCACATCCAGCCGCTGCGCCCTCGTTGGCGCAGCTCGACGTCGACGGCGGGTCGGGCACCGCTCAGGAGGCTGTCGATGGTGTCCACGAGCCGCCGGTGGTCCTCGGGGTGGGTCATCTGCAGCAGCCGCTCACGGTCGCTGGCCAGCAGGTCGACGACGTGGTCGCCGTAGAGCTCCTCGAGACCCTCGGAATGGGTCGCGAGCTGCGCCACGACGTCCCACGTCCAGCTGCCGCTGCGCGCGATGCGCTCGGCGCGCATGAGCTGCCGGCGGCTCTCGTAGACCGCCTCGAGCAGCTGCTTGGTCTCGTCGTTGTCGGTCAGCCGCAGGATCACCCCGGTGTAGAGGTCGCCCTCCCGCAGCCCGGTCTGCCGCAGCCGGACCCACAGCGGCGACCCGTCGCCGCGCACCACCATCGTGTCGACCTCGCCGTCGAGGAACGTGCCCTGCGCGGCCCGCGCGAGGTGCTCGTCGGAGTGGCGCCGGCCGGCCTCGTCGAGGAACTGCTCGATGTGGCGCCCCTCGAGGTCGTCGGTGCGCAGCAGCGCGCCCGCGCTCGCGTTGGCGAACCGGACGGTGCCGTCGAGCTCGAGGACGATGATGCCGTCGGTGGAGGAGTGGACGACCTGCCGGTAGAGGTCACCGTGCTTCATCAGCGATCCCCTCCTCCGCAGGGCGGCACGACGACGAGCGGGCCGGCGTACGGGGTCCGAGATCGCGAGGGCGTACGGCGGTCATCACCGACAACCTATCGTCGCGCGGCCGTCAGGTTGTCAGACACCGCCGGTGTGCCGCGGCGGGACCAAGGTCCCCTCGACCCACCTGCTCAGCAGCCCGGCCGGTGGGGCCCAACGCCCCGTGTCGCGGCCCGGGCCGCAGGACACCATGGGTGACGAGCCCACCACGGCGGATGACCCATCATCCGAGAGGGGCGGACTCACCGCGGTCATGACCCGAGACGTGACCTCGGACCGGCCCCGGGGACCTCGTCCCCGGGGCCTCTCGACCGCCCGTTGCGCGTCTCGGCGCCTGTCAGGTTCCGACGTCCGGAAGTCAACTACAGGCATGTCGGCGATCCGCCCGAAAAGGCCGTGACGTACGGCGACCGGGCGCGTTGGAGAAGGGTCGACATCACCCCCCCACGTCACGAGGAGAGCTCGGACTCCCGATGCACAACCCCACCCGTTTCGCCTGCTCCGACACCACGCTGGTGGTCGCTG
>CALRVO020000400.1:0-4470 GCA_943371595.1 Sphingomonas paucimobilis | reverse complement strand
CCCGCGCTCCCACCGCGGCATCGTCGCGATCAACGAGCTGCCCGACCTCGCCGAGCGGATCCAGGTCGCCATGCTCAACGTGATGGAGGAGCGCGACATCCAGATCCGCGGCTACGTGCTGCGGCTGCCCCTCGACGTCCTGGTCGTGGCCAGCGCCAACCCCGAGGACTACACCAACCGCGGCCGCATCATCACCCCGCTCAAGGACCGCTTCGGGGCCGAGATCCGCACCCACTACCCGACCGAGCTCGACGCCGAGGTCGCGGTGATCCGCCAGGAGGCCGACCTGGTGGCGGAGGTGCCCGACTACCTCGTCGAGATCCTCGCCCGCTTCACCCGCCAGCTGCGCGACAGCTCCGCGGTCGACCAGCGCTCCGGGGTCTCGGCGCGGTTCGCGATCGCCGGCGCCGAGACGATCGCCGCCGCGGCCATCCACCGCGCGACCGTGCAGGGCGAGGACGAGGCCGTGGCCCGGGTGGTCGACCTCGAGACCGCCGTCGAGGTGCTCGGCGGCAAGATCGAGTTCGAGTCCGGCGAGGAGGGCCGCGAGGACGAGATCCTCACCCACCTGCTGCGCACCGCCGTCGCCGAGACCGTCCGCGCCCACTTCCGTGGCCTCGACTTCGCGCTCCTGGTCGACCGCATCGAGGCCGGCGCGATGGTCACGACCGGCGAGCAGGTCACCGCCCGCGACTTCCTCACCGGCCTGCCGGTGCTGGGCGAGTCCGAGCTCTACGACCAGGTCTGCGAGCGTCTCGGCGCCACCAACGACGGCCAGCGCGCCGGCGCCATCGAGCTGGCCCTCGAGGGCCTCTACCTCGCCCGCAAGATCGGCAAGGACTCCGACGGGTCCGAGACCGTCTACGGCTGACCCGAGCACGACTTCCCGATAGTCGTGGACGTTTCGCACGCGTGCAGAACGTCCACGACTATCGCGGGGGGCGGACGGAGGGCTCTGGCCGGAGAGCGGGCTACGGGTCTATCGTGCGGCGCAACCTGCACCTCAGGAGAGCGCCGTGGCCCGTCGTACCGTCGTCCTGATCGTCAGCCTCACGCTCGCCGGTGCCGGCCTGGCCGGCGTCGACCAGCCCGCGCGGGCCGGCGGCCCGCCGGCACCTGACGTCGTACGGGCGCCCGCTCCGGCGCCCGGCCCGACGTCCAGGCCGACGTTGGGGACGGTCCTGCCGCTCGAGGGGGAGCCCAAGCAGCTGATCACCGGGCCCGACGGCAACGTGTGGGTCGTCGTCACCACCGGCGCCAACGAGGACGTCGCCAAGGTCACCCCCGCGGGCGCGGTCACCTACTACGACGTCTCACCGACCGCCCTGGGGGCGTTGGCCGTGGCGGGCGGCCACCTGTGGGCGCCCACCAACGGCGGGGTGGTGAAGATCCCGCCCGCCGACCCGACGAGCGCCACGGTCACCCCCAACGCCGACGTCAACGACGCCCGGGGCATCGCCCGCGGGCCCGACGGCTTCCTCTGGGTCGCCAGCGACGACAAGGTCGTGCGCTTCTCGCCCGCCGACCCGGCGGGCGCGGTGTCGACGACCGTGCCCGGCATGAGTGCCCGCGAGGTGACGGCCACCGCCACCCGGGTCTGGGTCGTCGACGCCCTCGGCGGGCGCGTCCTGGCCTTCGAGCCCGACGCGAGCGGCACCTTCCTCAGCAAGACCGTGGGCGGTACGCCGCAGGGCATCGGCGCCGGGCCCGGCGACCAGGTGCTCTACACCAACCCGGGCACCGACCCCCAGACCGTCGGACGGGTCAGCCCCGTCGGAGGGCCGCGGCTGACCGCCGTGCCGCAGGCCGACCCGTCGTTCAGCGTCGGGTTCGGTGCCGACGGCGCCTACTGGGTGGGGCTGTTCAACGACCAGCAGATGCTGCGCGTGACCCCGCAGGGGGCGACGAGGCGGCTGTTCTCCTTCGCCGACCCCTACAAGCCCCGTTACGTCGCCCGCGGCCCCGGCGCCACGATCTGGGTGAGCCTGCAGAACCCCGGCGACACGGGGGCGCTGGTGCGCATCAGCGGCGTGCGCGACGACACGGTGGCCGTCGCCGTCGCAGGCGGGAAGGCCCTCGTGCGCAAGCGCACGGCGCGGGTGCGGCTGACCTGCCCGGCGACCGAGATCAACGGCCCGTGCCGCGGGCGGGTGGTGCTGCGCAGGCCCGGTGGCGGCGCGGTGCTGGGCCGCGTGGCCTGGTCGGCCCGGGCCGGCGCGACGGTCGTGGCCAAGGTGCCGCTGAGTCGGCGTACGGTCCGGTCGCTGCCGAGACGGGGGCTTCGGGCGACGGCGGTGGTCTCGGTCCGCGACGAGGCGGGCAACACCCGGACCGTGCGGCGCTCGCTGCGCCTCGCGCGCTGAGCATGACCACCGTCGTCCGGTTGCGTGCCGACCTAGGCTGATCAGGTGACCCGCACCCGCTCACGCTTCAAGAAGTACGACGGCGGCGACCCGCTCGCCCCGCCCGTCGACCTGGCCGAGGCGCTGGACGCCATCGGCGAGGACGTCATGGCCGGCTACAGCCCCGAGCGGGCGATGCGCGAGTTCATGCGCCGCGGCGGCCAGGACCAGGCCGGGCTCGACGAGCTCGCCCGCAAGGTGGCCGAGAAGCGCCGCGAGCTGCTGCAGAAGAACAACCTCGACGGCACCCTGCGCGAGGTCAAGGAGCTGCTCGACAAGGCGGTGCTCGAGGAGCGCAAGCAGCTGGCCCGCGACGCGATGATGGACGACGCCGACCGGGCGTTCCGCGAGATGCAGCTCGACAACCTCTCGCCGTCGACGGCGGCCGCGGTCAGCGAGCTCAGCGACTACGACTGGCAGAGCCCCGAGGCGCGCGCGGCCTACGAGGAGATCAAGGACCTGCTGGGCCGCGAGCTGCTCGACCAGCGGTTCAAGGGCATGAAGGACGCCCTCGAGAACGCGACCGACGCCGACCGGGCCGCGATCAACGAGATGCTCTCCGACCTCAACGGGATGCTGGCCAAGCACGCCCGGGGCGAGGACACCCCCGAGGACTTCGCCGACTTCATGGCCAAGCACGGCGACTTCTTCCCCGAGAACCCCCAGACCATCGACGAGCTGCTCGACACGATGGCCCAGCGCGCCGCGGCCGCCCAGCGGATGATGAACTCGATGACGCCCGAGCAGCGCCAGGAGCTGATGGAGCTCAGCGCCCAGGCGTTCGGCTCGCCCGAGCTGATGGACCAGCTCGGCCAGCTCGACGCCAACCTCCAGGCCCTGCGCCCCGGCGAGGACTGGGGCGGCTCCGAGCGCTTCGACGGCGATCAGGGCATGGGCCTCGGCGACGGCACCGGCGTCCTGCAGGACCTCGCCGACCTCGACGACCTCGCCGAGCAGCTCGCCCAGTCCTACAACGGCTCGCGGATGGACGACGTCGACCTCGACAAGCTCGCCCGCCAGCTCGGCGACCAGGCCGCCGTCGACGCCAAGACGCTGCAGGAGCTCGAGAAGGCGCTGCAGCACAGCGGCACCCTCAAGCGGGGCTCCGACGGCCAGCTCAAGCTCACGCCCAAGGCGATGCGCCAGCTGGGGAAGGCGCTGCTCAAGGACGTCGCGCAGCGGATGAGCGGGCGCCAGGGCCAACGCGACATGAACAAGGCCGGCGCCGCGGGGGAGCGGTCGGGCGCCACGCGCGAGTGGCAGTTCGGCGACACCGAGCCGTGGGACCTGCCGCGCACGATCCTCAACGGGGTCGGACGTCGCGCGACCGACCGGGCCGACACCCGGCTGCTGGCCATCGACGACGTCGAGGTGCAGGAGACCGAGGCCCGCACCCAGGCGTGCGTCGCGCTGCTGGTCGACACGTCGTTCTCGATGGCGATGGATGGGCGCTGGGTGCCGATGAAGCGCACCGCGCTCGCGCTGCACACGCTGGTCAAGAGCCGCTTCCGCGGCGACCACCTGCAGCTGATCGGCTTCGGCCGGCACGCCGAGGTGATGGACATCGAGCAGCTCACCGCCCTCGACGCCAAGTGGGATAAGGGCACCAACCTCCACCACGCGCTGCTGCTCGCCAACCGCCACTTCCGCAAGCACCCCAACGCCCAACCGGTGCTGCTCGTCGTCACCGACGGCGAGCCCACCTCCCACCTCGAGGCCAGCGGCGACGTCTACTTCTCCTACCCGCCGCACCCGGTCACCATCGCCAACGCCGTGCGCGAGCTCGACAACTCGCGCCGGATGGGCGCCCAGACGACGTTCTTCCGCCTCGGCGACGACCCCGGCCTGGCCCGCTTCATCGAGCAGATGGCGCAACGCGTCGACGGCCGGATGGTCAGCCCCGAGCTCGACGACCTCGGGGCCGCGGTCGTCGGTTCCTACCTCGGCTCGCGCGACGCCGGGCGGCCCGGCGGGATGCTCGGCGGCACCATGTCGGCGATGCGGGCGGCCTACGGCGACATCTTCGGCGGACGGGGCTACTGGGCCGACTGAGCCGCGGGTACGTCGG
>CALRVO020000399.1:0-4479 GCA_943371595.1 Sphingomonas paucimobilis | reverse complement strand
GCGACGAGGCACCGCGGTCGGCGACCAGCCTCATCCGGGAGAAGTCCGATCCCGCCACCCGGCTCGGCGAGGCGGCCCAGCGCTACCTTGACAGCCTCTACGTCGCGGCCGAGAACCTGCTTCGCCACGACACCACACGGTCCGTTGACGGCACCGAGACGAACCTCGTCGATGCGCTGGACCTCGCCGTCGACAAACTGGCACCCGGTATCTCGGACGAGGCGGCGTGGCCCACGTTGCGCGCCCATCTGCTTCTGCTCGGCGCCGCGGGCGAGAACCCCGTCGAAGCGCTCCGGGCTTCAGCCGGCGACCGGGAGCTCGACACCGCCCGCGACCGCGCCGCCGTTCTCGACTGGCGCCTGGACGCCTCCGGGCTTCGCAACGCCGGCGCCGGCCCGCTGCCCTGGATGCCCGGCATCCCGGCCCGCCTGGCCGACGACCCGCACTGGGGCGACTACCTGACCCAGCGCGCACGACTGGTCGAGGAGATCGCCGGCGAGGTCCGGGGCCGCGCCACCGACCAGGCGGACCGGGGCGGGCTGCCGGCCTGGGCGCAGAACGGTCTACGCCCGGACGACACCACGGTGGCTGACGTCGAGGTCTGGCGCGCGGCCATGCAGGTCCCCGCCGACGACCGCCGCCCGACCGGTGCCCCGCAACTGCAGACGGCCTCAGCGACCTGGCAGCGACGCCTCAACCGCTCGGTCACCGGAGACCACACGCCCGCGCTCAAGGAGTGGCGCCACCTGCTCCACTCCTTGGCCCCGCAGGTCCGCGACGACGAGTTCACCCCGCTCCTGGCCGAGCGGCTGGCCGCAATGTCACGCGCGGGCGTCATCGCGCACCAGCTGCTGCGTACCGCCGCCGGCTCCGACCACCCGGCCGGAGCGCTGCCGGACGAGCACGCCGCGGCCGCGCTGTGGTGGCGCATGGCGCGCCAGCTGACGCCGGCGGTCGCCGCTCAGATCGGCGACGGCTTACACGGCGAGGGCGTCACCACCCAGTGGGCCGACCGTCTCGCCGACCTGTTCGGTCTCGAGCGGGTCGCGAGCATCCAGGCCAGCAGCTGGTGGCCGGCCCTGGTCTCCAACGTCGACCACGGACTGCAGCGCGGCTGGCAGCTCGAGGCACTGCTGGGTGCCGGGCGCGCGCTGCCCAGCGAGGGCTGGGACGGCGTGGACGAGTGCCAGGCGTTGGTCTGGCGCACCTCGATCGCGCTGGAATCGGCTCCCGACGAGAACACCGATTACGGCCACGAGTACGACGACGACGAGCCCCCGGCCGATCTGTGGTCGGGCGTCGAGGTCGACCCCGCGACGCTCGTCGACCACCCCACCGAAGTCGGCTGGGCCGACTGGCCCGTGCCCGAGGAGCCCGACCCGGTCGACGAGTACCTTGTCGACCAGAAGGAGGTCGACCAGGTGCGGGTCGACCAGGTCGACGCGGAGCAGGTCGAGGTCGACGAGGAGCGGTTCGTCGAGGGCGACCTCACGATCGCGGCGCACACCCGCGACCTCGGCGGCAGCCCGTTGGAGCCGACCGAGGCCGATCTCCGGCTCATGTACGCCCGAGCTGAGGATTGGTACGACTCCCCCGTCTCGCGCGAGCGCATGCTCGAGGTCAACGAGCTGGCGCTGGCGTTCTTCGAGGGCCAGTTCATCGACTCGTGGGGGCGCGATTACCTGGCCGGCCGGTTCGGAGCTGACCTCGCCGGCGATCAGCGGTTCCGTCCCGGCCAGGCCCCCGCTGGCTGGACGAAGCTGGTCGACCACCTCCGCCGCCACGGCGTCAGCGACGACGAGATGGTGGTAGTCGGCGTCGCGACCGTCGCACGCACTGGCCGGCTGATCGACCGCTTTCGCGACCGGGTCATGTTCCCCGTGATCCATCACAACCTGAACGCCGGCGGGCAGCCCGAGGTCCTGGGGTTCGTCGGCCGCCGGCGCCCGGACCTCACCGACGACGACAAGGCGGGGCCGAAGTACCTGAACACGGCCGACACGGCCCTCTTCCACAAGGGCGCGCAGCTCTTCGGCTTGGTGGTGCCCGAGTCGATCGACGAGGACGCGACACTGGTGATCGTCGAGGGTCCGATGGACGCGGTCGCCGTCACGCTCGGCACCGTCGGCCTGTACGTCGGGGTGGCCCCGCTCGGCACGTCGCTGACCGAGGAACAGGCCGCCCAGCTCGCCGTCATTCACCGCGCCACCGGATGCGACCCGATCGTGGCCACCGACCCCGATCTGGCAGGGCAGGTCGCCGCCGAACGTGACTTCTGGCTGCTCTCTCCGCACGGCATAGACCCCGGGTACGCACAACTGCCCGACGGGTTGGACCCCGCGGATCTAATGACACAGCGGGGTGCGGCTGCCCTCGCTAGGGCACTGACCAGCGGTCAGCCGGCGTTCCAATCGCTCGGCGACCAACTGCTCACTGAGCGGCTCGACAACCTGGACCCCGATCAGGCTCGGGCCGCTGCGATGCGGGTCGTCTCAGCGCGACCGAGCAAGTTCTGGACGTCGCGCGCCGAGAGGGTCGCCGATCGGCTCCGGCTTTCGGAGATGGAGGCTCGCCGCGAGTTGCGCGACGCGGTCAAGACCTGGGACGCCGACCCGCGCAAGGCGGCCGCGGCCGAGCTGCACAAGGGCAGCGACGTCCGCGCCCGGGTCGCGGCCGCCAGTACACCCAGCCAGGCAGCGCGGAAGCCGGTCGAGCGGTGGGCTGCCCTGGCGCGCGAACTCGACTCACGGCTACTGGAGCAGGGCGACTGGCGGGCCACCGAAGCGGTGCTGCAGCGGGCCCACGACCAAGGCTACGACGTCGGCGCTGCTACGCGCGCGCTGCTCGCCGAGAGGCCGCTGAGCGACAGCCCTGCTCGCGACCTTCGCTATCGGGTCCTCTCCCGCCTCAAGCTCGCGCTCGACGTCGAAGAGACCGGCGCGGCCCGGCCACCCGCAACTATCCCCACCACAGGCGCGACTTGGCGCAAAGACGTCGACCGACATCGGCGTCCGCGTGGCGGCACGCCGCGGCACTGAGTTATCGGCACCCGGCGCTTTTCACTGACGCCATCCTCACCCAGCGGCCGTTTGACGTGCCCCACAGCGCCCAGAATGACGTCGTGGCGAGGTGGCCAGTGCGTTCAATTGCGGCAGAGCAAAGACCTATCTTCCGGGCGGCCCCCACTTTTGAGAATCGGGCCAGTACTCAGCAAGGTCGCGGGGCATTAGAAACACCTCGGCTCCCTCGACGTTTCCGGGTACTTCCGCGATCTTGACGCCGACTTCAACAACGCTACCAATGGACTCGAACCTGTCGCTTCGCTTGCCACCGGACTGCAGTTCTAGGACATCGTGGGACGTGCACCAATCCTCTTTGAATAAAATGATTCGCTCGCCCACCGCAATCCGGCCAGCTTCGATATCAATCCCTATGATCGTGGACCAGCCCTTGGCGACGAGGGCAATCGGCTCCAAGCGCCAGTCCCTGATCATCTTGATTGCAGACAGTCTGGCGAGTCGTATGAGATCAAGTAAGAAACTCACGGTCAGGTCAACGTACGCCTCGAGCAACTGACGGTCGACTATTTCCTCATCGCCAGGAGAGTGGGCAAGGTCGTTTCGACGCTGAACTAGATCTTCCAGGAACGATTCGTAATTCGCAAATCCGGTCCGAGCGAGGGCGTCGTCAGCCCTGCCTCGGTACAGTCCACTTGAAATCTCGAGACCGATGCGTCCGAACAACAGACGCACGTACGGAAACCTATAGTTCGCTGTAGAAAGTGTGAATACAGGAGGTACTAATGTGGGTCTGTCTTTGCCGTTAAGCCCCAAACCCCTAAGCGCGTCCTTCTCTTCTACCTTTCGCCGCGTCCGAGCACGTCCACCGTCCCGCAGCAATTGGAGGATCAGCTCGCGATGCTGAGTTCGAACGACCTCAGGCAGGTCTTCAAAAGCTGGGACAAACTCGTTATATGCCTCTATCACGCTCATCAGAGACAGGTCAACCGTCTGCTCAATAAGGCCGTAGCAACTAATTATCGTACTTGAGTACGTTAGTCGTCGTGCGCGCCTCGTGTATTCGCGGAGAAGGTGTGCGTCTTTGGAGAATCGTTGAACTAGAGCTTCCGTGAGGACGTCGGCCAATTCTAAGTCGGATCGCAGGTCCTCAGCGCCCGTCATTAGTGACTGCTCAACGGAGCGCATTAGGTACCGGCGACCACGCTGTTCAGCAGACCCTCAATGAGCGCGTCCCGGGCCGCTAGGTCCTGCGGATCCGTGCGCCGGCCGTCGAAGGATGCTGCGTGGCGGTCGTACAGCATCTCTAGCTTGTTCAGCACGAGATCCCTTCGGTCGATAAGAATCTCGCGGTGGTCGAGAAACTTGCTAAACGCGGCCATGATCGAGTCGTAAGCAAGCAGCGTTGGCCGCGGAACCCAGGCCCGCCCTCCGCTGCGATCGCGGCGGACGTAGAAGCTCT
>CALRVO020000398.1:0-4487 GCA_943371595.1 Sphingomonas paucimobilis | reverse complement strand
AGCAGTTTCTTCGCCGCCTACGGGCTAGCCGACGACGCCACCATCGCAGGAGCCCGCGGTTGGGCGGCACTGCGGGCCTTGTCGCTGATCTCCCTCGGGAACGCAGGAGATCAAGGCTTGGCGAACGGCAAACCCACCTGGGGAAGTGGTGGCCGCGCGGCGGTACGGAGGCTCTTCTCGTAGCGTCCGATCCGAGAGCGTGCACCCGACCCTGCCGCGATGTGCGCGGCCGTGACCCCGCCCGATCCTCGCGGGGTCACGGCTCAGACCTCAGACGTTGAAGCCCAGGGCGCGCAGCTGCTCGCGACCGTCGTCGGTGATCTTGTCGGGACCCCACGGCGGCATCCAGACCCAGTTGATCGCCACGTCGTTGACGAGACCCTCGAGGGCGGCGTTGGTCTGGTCCTGGATGACGTCGGTCAGCGGGCAGGCCGCGGAGGTCAGCGTCATGTCGATGACCAGGTTGGAGGCGTCGTCGAGGTGGAGGTCGTAGACCAGGCCGAGGTCGACGACGTTGATGCCGAGCTCGGGGTCGACGACGTCCTTCATCGCCTCGGTGACGTCGTCCTTGGTCACGGTGGCGGTGCCGCCGCCGCCGACGGGGGCGGCTGCGGCCTCGGGAACCTCGGGCAGGTCGCCGTGGTCGGGTGCGGATGCGGTCATGACTGGGCCTCCAGGGATTGGGCGGTGGCGTCTTTCCAGGCCATCCAGGACAGAAGTGCGCACTTGACGCGCGCGGGGAACTTGGCGACACCGGCGAAGGCGATGCCGTCCTCGAGGACGTCCTCGTCGGGCTCGACCTGGCCCTTGCCCTGCATGAGGGTGAGGAAGTTCTCGTGGATCGCCATGGCCTCGTCGACCGGCTTGCCGATGACGAGGTCGGCCATCACCGAGGCCGACGCCTGCGAGATGGAGCAGCCGACGGCGTCGTAGGACACGTCGGAGACCCGGCCGTCGGCGACGTGGACGCGCAGCGTCACCTCGTCGCCGCAGGTGGGGTTGACGTGGTGCACCTCGGCCTCGTAGGGGTCGCGCAGACCGGCGTGGTGGGGGTTCTTGTAGTGGTCCAGGATGATCTCCTGGTACAGCGCATCGAGCTCAGACATCGGTCAGTCCAACTTGAAGTAGGAGCGGGTGTATTCCAGCCCCTCGACCAGGGCGTCGATCTCGCCGGGCGTCGTGTAGAGGTAGGACGACATCCGCGTCGAGCTCTGCACACCGAAGCGGGCGTGGGCGGGCTTGGCGCAGTGGTGCCCGGCGCGTACGGCGATGCCGCGCGAGTCGAGGACCTGCGCGACGTCGTGCGGGTGCACGCCGTCGATCTCGAACGAGATCGCTCCCCCGCGCTGCGTCGGGTCGAGCGGACCCATCACCCGCAGGCCGGGGATGGTCGCCAGGCCGTCGAGGGCGTAGGCGGTGATCGCGTGCTCGTGGTCGCGCACCGCGTCGAGGCCGAGGTGGGCGAGGTAGTCGACGGCGGCGCCGAGGCCCACGGCCTCGGCGATCGGCGGGGTGCCGGCCTCGAACTTGTGCGGGATCGGGGCGTACGTCGAGCGCTCCATGCGCACGGTCTCGATCATCTCGCCGCCACCGAGGAACGGGGGCAGCTCGCCGAGCAGCTCGGCCCGGCCCCAGAGCACGCCGATGCCGGTGGGCCCGACGACCTTGTGGCCGGTGAAGACGACGACGTCGGGACGCTCCTGCGGCGCCATCGCCGCCAGGTCGATCGGCAGCTGCGGCGCGGCCTGCGAGGCGTCGACGACGACGATCGCGCCGACCTCGTGGGCCCGGCGGGTCAGCTCGGCGACAGGGTTGATCGTGCCGAGCATGTTGGAGACCCAGGTGAAGGAGACGACCTTGGTGCGCTCGGTGAGCAGCTCGTCGATGTTGCTCAGGTCGAGCCGGCCGTCGTCGGTCAGGCCGAACCACCGCAGCGTCGCGCCCGTGCGCTCGGTGAGCATCTGCCACGGCACGATGTTGGAGTGGTGCTCCATCTCGGTGATGAGCACCTCGTCGCCCTCGCCGACCTGCCGCGGGCCCTTCCAGGCCAGCGTGCCGGCCACCAGGTTGAGCGCCTCGGAGGCGTTCTTGGTGAAGATCACCTCGTCGCGGCTCGGGGCACCGAGGAAGGCCGCGACCTTGTCGCGGCCCGCCTCGAACGCCTCGGTCGCCTCGGCGCCCAGGGTGTGCATGGCGCGCGCGATGTTGGCGTTGTGGTGCTCGAGGTGGTCGACCATCGCGTCGATGACCACCTGCGGCTTCTGCGAGGTGTTGGCGCTGTCGAGGTAGACCAGTGGGTGGCCGCCCGCGACCGTGCGCTCGAGGATGGGGAAGTCCTTGCGGACCACCTCCAGTTCGGGAAGCAGCCCCGGCAGTGCGGTGCTCGACAGCGGGGCCACGGTCAGACCGCCGCGGTCTTGGTGAGGTACTTGTCGTAGCCCTCGGCCTCGAGGGCCTCGGCGAGCTCGGGGCCACCCTGGTCGGCGATCTTGCCGTCGACGAAGACGTGAACGTAGTCGGGCTCGATGTAGCGCAGGATGCGCGTGTAGTGGGTGATCAGCAGGACACCCTTGCCCTCCTGCGCCCGGAAGCGGTTGACGCCCTCGGAGACGATCTTGAGCGCGTCGATGTCGAGACCGGAGTCGGTCTCGTCGAGGATCGCGACCTGGGGGTTGAGCAGCTCGAGCTGGGCGACCTCGTGGCGCTTCTTCTCGCCACCGGAGAAGCCCTCGTTGACCGAGCGCTGACCGAAGGTCGGGTCGAGGTTGAGCTGCTGCAGGGCGGCGTTGACGTCCTTGACCCAGGTGCGCAGCTTGGGGGCCTCGCCGTCGAGGGCGGTCTTGGCGGTGCGCAGGAAGTTGGAGACCGAGACGCCGGGCACCTCGACGGGGTACTGCATGGCCAGGAACAGCCCGGCGCGGGCCCGCTCGTCGACGGTCATCGCCAGGACGTCGGCGCCGTCGAGGGTGACCGTGCCACCGGTGATGTCGTACTTGGGGTGACCGGCGACCGAGTAGGCCAGGGTCGACTTGCCGGAGCCGTTGGGCCCCATGATCGCGTGCGTCTCGCCGTCCTTGATGGTCAGCGTCACGCCCTTGAGGATCTCCTTGGGGCCGTCGTCGGTCTTGACCGAGACGTGCAGGTCCTTGATCTCCAGGGTGCTCATGACTTGGTGACTCCGTTCAGGGTGGTGGCGGTGTCGACGTAGACACCGTCGTCGCGGACCTCGACAGGGAAGGTCGCGACGGGTTCGGTGGCGGGCAGGCCGGTCGGCTTGCCCGTGCGCAGGTCGAAGCGGGAGCCGTGCAGCCAGCACTCCACGGTGCAGTCGTCGACCTCCCCCTCGGACAGGGAGACGGCGGCGTGGCTGCAGAGGTCCTGCAGGGCGAAGAACTCGTCGCCCTGCTCGGTGGGGTGCCGCGCGATGGCGACGTCGACGTCACCGATCGTGACGCCGAGCGCCTCGTCGGTGGGCACGTCGCTGGCGGCGCAGGCCAGGAGGAACGCCATCAGGAGGGCTCCTTGAGGACGTTCTTGGCCAGCTCTGCCTCCACGGTCGCGGTCAGGCGCTCCTCGATCTCGGGGACCCCGACCTTGCGGATGAGGTCCTGGAAGAAGCCGTGGAGCACCAGACGGCGCGCCTCCTTGTCGGAGACGCCGCGCGAGCGGAGGTAGAACAGCTGCTCGTCGTCGAATCGGGCGGTGGCCGAGGCGTGGCCGGCACCCTCGATCTCGCCGGTCTCGATCTCGAGGTTGGGCACCGAGTCGGCCTGGCAGCCGTCGGTGAGCACGAGGTTGCGGTTCTCCTCGTAGGTCTCGATGCCTTCGGCGACCTTGCGGATGAGCACGTTGCCGATCCAGACCGTGTGGGCGCCCTGGCCCTGCAGCGCCCCCTTGTAGAGCACGTTGCTCTTGGTGCGCGGCTGGTTGTGGTCGGCGAAGAGACGGTGCTCGAGGTGCTGGCCCTCGTCGGCGAAGTAGAGGCCGAGCAGCTCGGCCTCACCGCCGGGGGCGGCGTACTCGACGTTGGCGTGCATGCGCACGACGTCACCGCCGAACGACACCGACGTGTGCCGGACCGACGCGTCGCGGCCCACGAGGATCGCGTCGCGACCCAGGTGGACGGCGTCGTCGTCCCAGTCCTGCAGCGACACGACGTTGACCTGGGCACCGTCGCCGACCAGCACCGAGGTGGTCGCGGAGTAGCGGGCGCTGCCCGAGTGGACGAGCACGATCGTGGCCTTGGAGAAGTTGCCCACCCGCAGCACGACGTGGCCCCAGACCACGTCGTCGGCGCTCTCGCCGGTCAGCCGCAGCACGACGGGGTCGTCGAGCTCGGTCTCGGCGGGTACGTCGAGGAGCTTGGCTCCCCCGGCCAGCGCGACCGCGAGCGCGGAGGGCCGGTCGTTGGGGGCGAGCTCGCCGAGGCCACGCGCCTCGTCGGACGAGATGTCGCTCAGCGTCACCCCGTCGGGCAGCGTGGTGTC
>CALRVO020000397.1:0-4491 GCA_943371595.1 Sphingomonas paucimobilis | reverse complement strand
GGACGTCGCTCGCGATCGTCCGCGGCACCTACAGCCGCGACACCGATCCGGGCGAGGTGACCCACTTCCAGGCGCTCTCCTCCGCCGTCTCGGGCACGGTCGGGCTGGGCAACATCGCCGGGGTCGGCGCGGCCGTCGTGATCGGTGGTCCGGGCGCGACGTTCTGGATGATCCTCGCCGGCCTGCTCGGCATGTGCACCAAGTTCGTGGAGTGCACCCTGGGGGTCAAGCACCGCGAGATCCACGAGGACGGCTCGGTCACCGGAGGTCCGTTCCGCTACCTGCCGATCGCCTTCGAGCGCTTCGGGAGCACCGCCACCAAGGTGCTCACCACGATCTTCGCCGTCGCGCTGCTCCTCTTCGGCGCCATCGGCGGCAACATGTTCCAGGCCAACCAGACCTTCGCCCAGGCCCAGGAGGTCACCGGTGGCGAGGACGGCATGCTCAGCTCCGCCGGCTCGGCGCTCGTCTTCGGCATCGTGCTCGCGGCGCTGGTCGGTGCGGTCATCCTCGGCGGGATCAGCTCGATCGCGAAGGTCACCTCGCGGCTGGTGCCGACGATGGCCGTCATCTACCTGGTGGCGTGCCTGCTCGTCATCGCCGGCAACGCCACGCAGATCCCCGACGCGATCGGCGCCATCGTCAGCGGAGCCTTCAACCCGACCGGGGTCGCCGGCGGCGCCGTGGGCGTGCTCATCGTCGGGTTCCAGCGCGCAGCCTTCTCCAACGAGGCCGGCGTCGGGTCGGCGCCGATCGCGCACTCGGCGGTCAAGACCAAGCACCCGGTGAGCGAGGGCTTCGTGGCCCTGCTCGAGCCCTTCATCGACACCGTCGTCATCTGCACGATGACGGCCCTGACCATCGTCATCGCCGACACCACGTTCTACGCCGAGGCCCGCGAGACCGTCGCCGGCGGAGGTGCGGCACCCGACGGTGTCGTGGTCACCTCCCGGGCCTTCGAGACCTTCCTGCCGTCCTTCCCGGTGGTGCTGGCGATCGCGGTGGCCCTGTTCGCGTTCTCCACCCTGATCACCTGGAGCTACTACTCGCTGAAGGCGTGGACCACGCTGTTCGGCCGGTCGGCCCGCAGCGAGCTGGTCTTCAAGTTCCTCTTCTGCCTGTTCACCGTGGTCGGGTCGGTCATCACCTTCACGTCAGTGATCGCCTTCGCCGACGCCATGCTCTTCGTCTGCGCGATCGTCAACCTCTTCGCCTGCTACCTATTGCTGCCCCAGGTCCGCGACGAGCTGCGCAGCTTCCGGGAGGGGTTGCGCAACGGCGACGTCGCCGAGGTGCCCCAGGAGGAACGGGCGACCTGAGCGCGGCCCCTCACGCACCACCTACCTAGAGTGGGGGGCATGCCTCGCGCCCACCGCCGCCGTCGACCCGCGCGGTGTCGATGACCGGCACGATCCGCCGGGCGCGGCCCTCCGACCTGCGGCGCATCGCGGCGATCGAGGACGCCGGGCTGCCGCTGTTCGTCGACTGGTTCGGCGACCGGATGGTGCCGGCGCTGGCGGCGAAGGCTCCCAGCGGCGCCGAGCGCGACGGGCAGGGGTTCTTGCTGGTCGCGGCCGACGACCGGCGGCTGGTCGGCTTCGCGCACGTCGTCCCGCGCGACGTCCACGCCCATCTCGAGCAGCTGTCGGTGCTTCCGGCGTACGGGCGACGGGGGATCGGGACACGGCTGCTGCGTGAGGCGATGGAGGAGGCGCGGTGGGGCGGGCACGACCGGATGTCGCTGTGCACCTACCGCGACGTCCCGTGGAACGGACCCTTCTACGCGCGGCTCGGGTCCCGCGAGGTGGCCGAGGCCGACCTCGAGCCGTTCCAGCGCGACCTGCGCGCCCACGAGCGGGCGCTGGGGCTCGACCGGCCCGGGGTCCGGGTGGTCATGGAGCGTCGCCTGGAGCGCCAAGTTACCGGTGAGTGAACATGCGGCCGAGAGGTCGCGCGCCCGTGGAATGATGCGCCGCATGACGAGCACCTCGCCTGCACCCGAAGCCCGCACCTTCACCACGATCGGCGTCGTCGGTCTCGGCACCATGGGTGCCGGCATCGCCGAGGTCTTCGCCCGCCACGGCTACGCCGTCGTGGGCGTCGAGCTCAACGACGAGGGCGTCGCGCGCGGTCGGCAGCACCTCACCAGCTCCACCGGCCGTGCGGTCAAGCGCGACAAGATGACCGAGGCGGAGCAGGCCGAGCTGTTGGGCCGGATCTCCTTCTCGACCACGCTCGCGGACCTGGCCGGCGCCGACGTCGTCATCGAGGCGGTGGTCGAGTCGATGGCCACCAAGAAGGCGATCTTCCAGGAGCTCGACGGGATCGTGCGGCCCGACACGGTTCTGGCGACCAACACCTCCTCGCTCTCGGTCACCGAGCTCTCGTCGGCGACGTCGGCCCCCGGCCGGGTGATCGGCGTGCACTTCTTCAACCCGGCACCGGTCCAGAACCTCGTCGAGGTCGTGCGCACCGTCGTCACCGAGCCGGTCGTGCTCGACGACGTCCAGGCCCTGCTCGGCACGCTCGGCAAGAGCCCGGTCGTGTGCGGCGACAAGGCGGGCTTCATCGCCAACACGCTGCTCTTCGGCTACCTCAACCACGCGGCCTCGATGTTCGAGGGCCGCTACGCCACACGCGAGGACATCGACGCCGGCATGCGCTTCGGGTGCGGCTACCCGATGGGACCGCTGGCCCTGCTCGACCTGATCGGTCTCGACACCGCCTACGAGATCCTCGAGACGATGTACCGCCAGGGGCGCGACCGGCTGCACGCGCCGACGCCGATCCTCAAGCAGATGGTCACCGCAGGCCTGCTGGGTCGCAAGACCGGCCGCGGGTTCTACACCTACGAGAGCCCCGACAGCCCGGTCGTCGTCCCCGACGACAAGACGCCGTCGGCCGACGAGGCGCCGCAGCTCAAGCACGACATCCGCCAGGTCGGCGTCGTCGGCACCGGCACCATGGCCTCGGGCATCGTCGAGGTCTTCGCCAAGGCCGGCTACGACGTGCTCTACGTCGGCCGCAGCCAGGACAAGGTCGACGGGGTCGTCACCGCGATCACCAAGAACTTCGACAAGCAGATCCAGCGCGGCAAGAGCTCGGAGGAGGCCAAGGCCGAGGTGCTGGGCCGGGTCTCAGGGACGACGTCCCTCGACGACCTGCGCACCGTCGACCTCGTGGTCGAGGCGATCGCCGAGGACCTCGCGATCAAGACCACGCTCTTCGAGAACCTCGACGAGATCTGCAAGCCCGGCGCGATCCTGGCGACCACCACGTCCTCGCTGCCGATCATCTCGATGGCCAAGGTGACCAGCCGCCCGCAGGACGTCATCGGGATGCACTTCTTCAACCCCGCGACGATCATGAAGCTGGTCGAGGTCGTCTCGACGGTCGCGACCGACGACGACGTCACCGAGACCACGCGGGCGCTGTGCGCCAAGGTGGGCAAGGTCGGCGTGTCCTGCGGCGACCGCGCCGGCTTCATCGTCAACGCGCTGCTGTTCCCCTACCTCAACGACGCGGTCAAGATGCTCGAGGCCCACTACGCCACCGCCGACGACATCGACCTGGCCATGAAGCAGGGCTGTGCGCTGCCGATGGGGCCCTTCGAGCTGCTCGACGTGGTCGGCAACGACGTCTCGCTGGCGATCCAGCGCGAGCTCTACCAGGAGTTCCGCGAGCCCGGCTTCGCGCCGGCGCCGCTGCTCGAGCACCTGGTCACGGCGGGCTACCTCGGTCGCAAGACCAAGCGCGGCTTCCGCGACTACTCGCGCCGCTGACCGCCGCTGACCGAC
Source organism: Sphingomonas paucimobilis (assembly GCA_943371595.1). Taxonomy (GTDB): domain Bacteria; phylum Actinomycetota; class Actinomycetes; order Propionibacteriales; family Nocardioidaceae; genus Nocardioides. The sequence goes on along the minus strand of CALRVO020000397.1, from coordinate 694 downwards.
GCTGACGACTCGGTCCGGCGGTGCCCTGGGCACCGCCGGGCCAGGTCGGTAGCGTGCCGCGGGTGACCCACCTGGCCTACGCCCGCACGTTCCCGGTCCCCGTCGCCACGGCGTACGACGTGGTGCTGCCGGTGCCGTTGGAGGAGGTCCTGGGGCGCCGCTACCTGGCGATCCCGGGCGTCGCCGGCGTCGAGCAGCAGCGACCGTGGGGGCAGGAGACGGGCCAGCGCCGGGTGCTGCGCTTCAGCGACGGCGGTCGGGCCACCGAGGTGCTGACCGTGCTCGAGCCGGGCCGGCGGTTCGGTTACGACCTCGTCGACGTCGCAGGTCCGATGAAGCTGCTCGTGGCCGGCGTGGCCGGGCTGTGGACCTTCGAGTCCGACGGTGCGGGCGCCCGCGTCACCTGGTCGTGGGACCTCACGCCCACCCTGCCCGGGCGGCTCGTCATGCCGGCCTTCGGGCTGATGTGGCGGGGGATGGCCGCCCGCTGCTTCGACGCGCTCAGCGCGCGACTGACGCCCTGAGCACGTACGGCTGCCGCTGGTCACGAGGACTGCCCTCGCACGCCAGCGTCGTCCCGCGGTCGCAGCGGGAGCGGATGGAGGCGTTGGCCATCACGACCGTGACCGACCGGGTCGCGCGGTCGAAGCGTGCGACGGTCCTGCCGAACCCCTTGCGGTTGAGGCGGACCTGG
>CALRVO020000396.1:0-4500 GCA_943371595.1 Sphingomonas paucimobilis | reverse complement strand
CGCCCTGCTGCGGGCCGCGCTGCGCGCCCTGAGCAAGGCCTGACAGGCTCGTGGCCATGCACGAGGACGACCTGGAGACCGCGGAGGAGCACCACCGCCGCTCCCTCTCCAGCGCACTGACCGCGGCCGAGGCCGAGGGCGACGAGCGGGTGATCGAGGCCGCCCTGCGCCCCAAGACCCTCGACGAGGTCGTCGGCCAGGTCCGCGTGCGCGAGCAGCTCGGTCTGCTCCTCGACGCCGCCAAGGGCCGGTCCCGGGCCCCCGACCACGTGCTGCTGTCCGGTCCGCCCGGGCTGGGCAAGACGACGCTGGCGATGATCATCGCGGCCGAGATGACCGCGCCGCTGCGTCTGACCAGCGGCCCGGCGATCACCCACGCCGGTGACCTCGCCGCGATCCTCTCGGGCCTCAACGAGGACGACGTGCTCTTCATCGACGAGATCCACCGGATGTCGCGCCCGGCCGAGGAGATGCTCTACCTCGCCATGGAGGACTTCCGGGTCGACGTCGTGATCGGCAAGGGCCCCGGCGCCACCGCGATCCCGCTCGAGATCCCCCCGTTCACCCTGGTCGGCGCGACCACCCGCGCCGGGCTGCTGCCCGGCCCGCTGCGTGACCGGTTCGGGTTCACCGCTCACCTGGAGTTCTACGAGCCCGCCGAGCTCGACCTCATCGTCCGCCGCTCGGCCGACCTGCTCGGCGTACGCCTGACCGGTGACGGCGCCGCCGAGATCGCCTCCCGCTCGCGCGGGACGCCCCGCATCGCCAACCGGCTGCTGCGCCGGGTCCGCGACTACGCCCAGGTCCGCGCCGACGGCGTGGTGACCCTCGGGGTCGCCCACGCCACCCTCGACCTCTACGAGGTCGACCGGCTCGGCCTCGACCGCCTCGACCGCGCCGTGATCGACGTGCTCTGCCGTCGCTTCGGCGGCGGCCCGGTCGGGGTGTCGACACTCGCCGTCGCGGTCGGCGAGGAGCGCGAGACCGTCGAGGAGGTCGCCGAGCCCTTCCTGGTGCGCCTGGGCTTCCTGGCCCGTACGCCGCGGGGCCGGATCGCGACCCCGGCGGCCTGGGACCACCTCGGGCTCACCGCACCCCGACCCGCCGACACGGGAACTCTCTTCGACCCCTGAAGCGTTGGGGTCCCTGGCGGCAATTGGTCGGGGGCAGCATGCCCACGGTTACACTTGCCTGTCGGCCGGCGCGCGTTCCCGCGGCCGCGCACCCCGCTCTGAGAGGTCTCGTTCGTGGAAGGGCTCGTCCCGCTGTTGCCCATCGTGGGCATCTTTCTCGTCTTCTACCTGCTGGTCGTCCGACCTGGCGTACGACGGGAGCGGGAGCGACGCGCGATGCAGTCCGCCCTCGCCGTCGGCGACCGCGTGATCCTGACGTCCGGCTTCTTCGGGACCATCGTGTCGATCGACGACGACCGGGCCGACCTGGAGCTCAGCCCGGGCACCACCGTGACCGTCGCGCTCGGAGCCGTGGCCGGCCCCCAGCCCGACCAGACGAGCACCCCTGACCTGCACAAGACGAACGACCCCGAGGCGTCCCCGACGCCCGAGTCCGAGGAGAGCTGACACACGTGGCGAAGAAGCAGGCCCGACCGGGACGCACCCTGGTGGCGTTCCTCCTGGGCACATTCATCCTCTACGGCCTCGTGGCCCTGGCCGGTGCCGGCAACGACGGCAAGAGCGCGTGGCAGCCCGACCTCGGCCTCGACCTGCAGGGCGGCACCCGCATCACGCTCGAGTCCGAGGGCAACCCCTCCAAGGACAACCTCGAGGAGGCCCGCAAGATCATCGACAACCGCGTCAACGGCTCGGGCATCTCCGAGGCCGAGGTCGCCACGACCGACAACAACATCGTCGTCGAGATCCCCGGTGACCCGCGACGCGACCTGGTCGACACCGTCCAGCGCACCGCCCAGCTCCGCTTCCGCCTGGTGGCCTGCCAGGACGTCTGCAACCCGCCGACCGGTGGCCAGACGGGCGTCCCGCCGCTGACCGACCCCAACGCGGCCGTGCCCAGCACCGGCGACGCCCCGGCCCCGACCACGCCGAGCGCCTCGGCGCCCGGCACCCCGTCGGCCGCGCCGACGACCGCCAACCGCGTGGCGCCCGGCTTCGCCGCCAACGGCACCGCCACCCCGACCACGGAGCCGAGCACGGAGCCGAGCACGGCTCCGAGCACCGACGCGACGACCGACCCCGCGACGCCCAGCGCGACGCCCAGCGCCACGCCCGACGCGGGTGCGGACACCTCGGCCTTCGACTCCACCGCGACGGTCCCGCTCACCGACGCCATCGCCTTCATGCGCGGCGCCTACACCCAGGCCGACGTCGACCTGTTCGACTCCTACACCTGCAACCCCGACGGCACCCTCAGCAAGACCCCCGACGCCGCTGCCGACGTGCCCGCGGTCCCGGTCGACGACCCGACCAAGCCGCTGGTCGCGTGCACCGTGGCGCAGGAGTCGACCCAGCAGGACGTGCCCGACTCGCCGGCCTCCAAGTACCTCCTGTCGCCCGCCGTCATCCAGGGCACCGAGCTGAAGACCGCCGGCTACGGCATCCCGCAGGGCCAGCTCAACTACTCGGTCACCCTCGAGTTCGAGGGCAAGGGCAAGGACGTCTTCGCCGAGGCCTCCCGGCAGCTGCAGCGCAGCGCCGACGGCCAGGGTGCGGAGAACTTCGCCATGGTGCTCGACGGCGTCGTGCTCTCGGCCCCCTACTTCAGCTCGGTCATCTCTGACGGCAACGCCGAGATCAACGGCAACTTCGCCGAGGCCGAGGCCGAGAGCCTCGCGACCAGCCTCAAGTACGGCTCGCTGCCGATCCAGTTCAAGGCCAACACCGAGACCATCGGCCCCTCCCTCGCCGGTGACCAGCTCTCCGCCGGTCTGACGGCGGGTGCCTTCGGTCTCGGCCTGGTGCTGATCTACTGCCTGATCTACTACCGCGGGCTCGGCACCGTCGTCGTCGCCTCGCTGCTCGCTGCCGCCGCCGTGACCTACGCCCTGGTGCTGCTGCTCAGCGAGACCGCCGGCTTCGTGCTCACCCTGCCCGGCATCGCCGGCCTGATCATCGCCGTCGGTGTCACCGCCGACTCCTTCATCATCTTCTTCGAACGCATCCGCGACGAGATGCGCGAGGGCAAGTCGATGCGGGTCGCGGTCGAGACCGGCTGGAAGCGCGCGAAGGTCACCCGGCTCGCGGCGCAGGTCGTGTCGCTGCTGTCCGCGGCCGTCCTCTACATCTTCGCCACCGGTGCCGTGAAGGGCTTCGGCTTCGCGCTGGGTCTCACCACGCTCGTCGACCTGGCGATCCTGTTCTGGTTCACCAAGCCGATGGTGTCGTGGCTGGCTCGCTTCACCTTCTTCAACAGCGGTCACCGGTGGTCCGGCCTGAGCGCCAGCACCCTGGGCCTCGACGGCCCCAACACCCCGAAGAAGTCCGCTGTCCCCGTGGGAGGAACCGTCTGATGGGCAAGTTCTCAAGGCTCGGCAACGACCTCTACAACGGCCACAAGTCCTACGACTTCGTCAACCGGCGGGCCCTCTGGTACTCCATCACCGGCGGCATCGTCCTGCTGGCCTTCGCGGCGCTGCTCATCAAGGGCCTCAACTTCGGCATCGAGTTCACCGGCGGCACCGAGTTCCGGGTCCCCACCACCAACGGGAGCTCCCAGACCCTGGCCGAGGAGGTACGCGACGTCGTCGTCAACACCGACGTCCCCGGCACCGAGGGCGCGGTCGTCACCACCGCTGGCGACGCCATCCTCGTCCAGGTCGAGGAGCTGTCCTCGGCCCAGAGCGACGAGGTCCTGACGGCGATCCAGACGGTGATCGACGTGCCTGACAACCAGGTCAACCGGTCCGAGCTCGGGGCGAGCTGGGGCCAGGAGGTCGCCAACCGCGCCATCCTCGGCGTCATCGTCTTCCTGGTGCTCGTCCTCATCTTCATCGGGTTCTACTTCCGCGAGTGGAAGATGTCGCTCGCGGCCTTCGTCGCCCTCTTCCACGACGTCACCATCACCATGGGCGTCTACGCCCTGTCCGGCTTCCAGGTCACGCCCGCCGCCGTCACCGGACTGCTCGCGATCCTCGGCTTCTCGCTCTACGACACCGTCGTGGTGTTCGACAAGGTCAAGGAGAACACCCGCGACATGCGGCGCACCCGCCAGACCTACGCCGAGGCGGCCAACCTGGCGGTCAACCAGACCCTGGTCCGCTCGGTCAACACCGGCATCGTCGCGCTCATCCCGATCGGCGCGATCCTCTGGGTCAGCGCCTCGCAGCTCGGGGCCAGCTCCTTGCAGGACCTCGCCCTCGCCCAGTTCGTCGGCATGGCGGTCGGGGTCTACTCCTCGGTCATCCTGGCGCCCCGCGTGCTGGTGCACCTGAAGTCCAACGAGAACGACGTCAAGCTCGCCGAGAAGCGGGCCAAGGCCCGGGCCCGCGCCCAGGCCGACCCCTACGCCGCCGTGCCGACCTTCACC
>CALRVO020000395.1:0-4514 GCA_943371595.1 Sphingomonas paucimobilis | reverse complement strand
GATCCGGGCCGCGACCGCGCGCGGTGACCTCCATGCCGAGCAGGCCCAGGCGATCGCCGACCAGGTCGCGTTGCTCGAGACCGAACGCGTCAGCGCTCACGACCAGGCCCGTGCCGAGGCGTTCCTGCTGGGCGAGGCCACGCACGGTGCTGATGCCGATGATCTCGGCGGCCTGGGTCAGGCGATCTGGGAGCGCCTGGACCCGACCGGCTGGGAGGCCCGTGAGGCCAAGGCGCTGGAAGACCAGGAAGCCCGCGCCCGGGCCAAGACGAAGCTGTCCATGGCCAACGCCGGTGACGGGCTGACCCACGGCCGGTTCACCATCCCCACCGCGGTGGCCGATACGTTGCGCAAGCAGCTGCACGCCCTGGCCGCACCCAAGCACGTGCGCGCCAAGGACGGGGCCGGGTCCTACGACTGGCGCAAACCATCGGCCGAACGGATGGGTCAGGCGTTCACCGAGTGGATCGACGGCTACGACCCCACCCACCTCCCGAAGGTCGGTGGCCTGTCCGCCACCGTGGTCGCCATCGGTGACTGGGAGATCCTGGCCGGCAAGGTCAAGGCCGCCACCCTGGAGACCGGCACGAGGATCAGCCACACCGAGTTCCTCCGCCTGGCCTGCGGGGCCGGGGTGATCCCGGCGTGGATGAATGCCTCTGGTGAGGTCCTCGCCCTGGGCCGCAAGCACCGCTTCCACACCCCCGCCCAACGGTTGGCAGCGATCGTCGAGCAGCACCACTGCCAGCACGACGGCTGCGACGTCCCCGGCTACCTGTGCCACACCCACCACGCCATCCCCTGGTCCCAGGGCGGAGGCACCGACCTGCGCACCACCCAGCTGCTGTGCCCCTACCACCACGCCCGCGCCCACGACCCCAGCACCGACCCCATGCGCACCTGACCGACGACCGACACCCACCGACTCCCACACTCGTACTGACGGCCCTCGAGACCTGCCAGACCAACGAGCACGCGCAAGCCTGAGGCGCCCCCACATGCCGACGGTCGGGCGCGCACCCACACGGTGGTCGAGGTGCGAGGGCCGCTAGGCCCGAGCCTCGAGACCTGGTGAGTGACGCAGCCAACCCGCGTGGTCACGCTGGCAGACCGGGCTGAGGGGGTTTCGAGGCTCGTCGCTAGAGCTCCTCGCACCTCAACCACCGTGGTGCCCGACCGTGCCGCGGAGAGCGCGTGCTCATGCCGATGACAGTGCGACGCGCTGGCTTCGCACGGCGAGGGACGCTCGCGGGTCGACGCCGATGGGCATGTGCCCCGATCGTCAGCCGCGTTGACAGACCATGAGCGGGTTGCCGTCCGGATCCTCGAACTGGACGAAAGAGACGCTGCCGATGTCCTCGACGTCGGTCGTGATCTTGATTCCCAGATCTTCCAGGTGTCGCACCGTGGCGGCCATGTCCTGCGTCCACAGGAAGAACCTCGGCGGCCCCGACGCGTCAAAGTCGGGCCGGTTCGCGTCCAGGGCGAGCCGGGTCTCCCCGTCGGTAGGAATGTCGAAGATCGTTCCGCCGTGGGAACTCGTCCCGGGGTCGAAGCCGAGCAGGTCGGCGTACCACTCGATGGCCGAGGACATGTCTCGCACCGGGATGAAGACTTGACCCACGATGCGCTGGAGCGGGCTGGTCACGAGACGCATAGTAGGGACCAGACGGGAGCACCCACGTCCCACCATTCCGCTTCTGGGGCGCTCCGCTGAGAGCTGTGGGTGGCCTAGGACTGCTTATGAGGCTCGAGCGTCGCCGCGTGCCTCGCGCTGAACAGGCTTGAGACGACGAACAGAGCCATGACCGCGAGCGACCCAAGCGCGGCCGGGCGGAAGTCGTCTTCAGCGACGTCCCACGCGATCAGGGCGACGGCGAGAACGAGGAACGTGGCGTGTCCGGCTGCCGAAACGTGCCAGAACCTGGGCCCCTGCTCCCCGCCGTCAGCTATCTGGATGTACAGGCGCCACGTGAGCCAGGCGAAGAACGTGAGGAAGAGCAGTGCTCCGAGCACCTGACGGGCAGAGTCGGCTCGGAACAGGTCAACGGCCCTCGGGATGCCGATGAACATGACCGCCCCGATGACGAGCGCAGCCGCCCACTTGTTGTTGCCCGCCGTCGTCACGGTGAAGAGCCTCTCACTGACCCGCCCGACCACAGCCGCGCTGGGCGGCACTCAGTCGCGCTCGCCCGAGGAGAGTCTGGGGCGTCACCACAGGCGCCAGTCGCCGGCGATCTCGCGGCGCATGACCTGCTCGATCGCGTCGAGGTCTCCCTGGGCGTCGGGGCGCCGCAGGAACAGTCCCCACCCGGCGAGCCCGAGGCCGAGGCCGAGAGCGACGGCCACGATGCCCTCGCGGGGGACGGCGACCAGTGCCAGGAGGCCGCACGCGACCAGGAGCCAGCCGACCCAGGTCCCCTTCGTCGCGATGGTCACGTCCACCGCGTCGTCGCGCAGCACCGCTGTGCCGAGGGTCGCGACCATGGCCTTGCCGACGCCCATCGACTCGTAGTGCTTGACCTCGAACGTGGTCCGGTTGCGACGGCGGAAGGTCCTGTTGTCCCCGAGCGGCCACGAGACACGGCCCGCGGCGCTGTTGTCGAACGCGCGCAGCCGCGCGGCCTCGGCGGGAGGGACGGTCACGGTGAAGCGGCGCTGCACCACGTCGCCGTCAGCCCCGCCGCGCCGGGGCCGGCTCGCGTCGTACGCCGACGTCGTCCTGGACGCCGGCCAGCAGCGCGAGCCGGAAGCGGCTCTCGTCGTCGGAGCCGGGTACGGCGGTCATCACGACGATCTTGAGGTCGGCCTCGCCGTCGGTGAGGATGTCGCAGTCGACCGTCACGGGCCCGACGGCGGGGTGGTGGACCACCTTGCGGTCCTCGCGGTGCGCGCTGACCGTGCCGTCGGCCCACAGCTCGGCGAAGCGGGCGTTGCCGGCCAGGAGGTCGGTGACCAGACCGACCAACCGGGGGTCCTGGGGGAAGCGACCGGTGGCGCGGCGCAGGTCGGAGGCCACCGCGGCCTCGGTGTGGGCCTGGTCCCGCACGACGACGGGCCACTGGGCCACGGCGGGGCCGTCGGCGGCGACGGGGAAGACGCAGCGCGCGAAGTTGCGCACGGGCACCGGCACGACGGAGGGGTCGCCCAGCAGGGCGGCCCAGCTGCGGTTCCACCAGACCAGCTGCCAGTCGGCGGCGAACACCGCGACCGCGGCGTCGCCCAGGCGCGACAGCACCCGGTGCACGCTCGGGGACAGGTGCTCGGAGACCAGCCCGCTGCTGGGGGGTGCGAGCGAGGCGAGCCGGAACAGGTGGTCGCGCTCGTCGGTGCTCAGCTGCAGGGCCCGGGCCAGCGCGGCGACGACCTGGGCCGACGGCGTCGTGGCCCGGCCCTGCTCGAGCCGGACGACGTAGTCGACCGAGACGCCGGCCAGCTCGGCGAGCTCCTCGCGGCGCAGCCCCGTCGTACGACGGCCGTGCCGGGTGGGCAGCCCCGCGGCGGAGGGCGGCAGACGATCACGCCAGGCGCGGATGGTGGTGCCCAGGTCGGTCGCGGTCGTCACGTGACGATCATCCCCCGCGACCGCACGCAGCGGCGGTGCCGAGGGTGGTACGGCGGCTCCTACCGTCACGACGTCCCTGGTGGCCGGCTCGCGGCGTGCGCAGGATCGAGCCATGACCACCACCTTCATCACCGGGGCCAACAAGGGCCTCGGACTCGAGACCGCCCGCCGACTCGTCGAGCTCGGCCACACCGTCGTCCTGGGTGCCCGCGACCCCCAGCGCGGCGCCGCCGCGGCCGAGCGCCTCGGCGTCCGCTTCGTGCAGATCGATGTCACCGACGAGGAGTCCGTGCACGCCGCAGCCACCGACGTCGAGACCCACGAGGGTCACGTCGACGTGCTCGTCAACAACGCCGGCGTCGCCGGGGCCCACGGCATCGACCCCGCCGACCTGACCGGTGCCGACGTGCTCGACGTGCTCGACGTCAACGTCGCCGGCGTCGTCCGCACCACCACGGCCTTCCTCCCGCTGCTGCGCCGCTCGGCCGATCCCGTCATCGTCAACGTCAGCAGCGGCATGGGGTCCCTGGAGCACACCCACGACCCGTTGCGCCCCGAGTCGCAGGTCGTCGCGCCGGCCTACACGGCCTCGAAGGCGGCGCTCACCATGCTGACGACGCAGTACGCCAAGGCGCTCCCCGACGTCCGCGTCAACGCCGTCGACCCCGGTTACACCGCCACCGACCTCAACGCGCACAGCGGTCCCCAGACCGTCACCGAGGGCACCGACGCCGTCGTCGCGCTGGCGACCGAGGGGCCGGGCCACGGGTCCGGCCGGCTAGTGGACCGGCACGGCGAGACCTCCTGGGCTCAGACCACCGCGTCGTCGACGATGGCGTAGCCGCCGTCCGTCGGCTCGAGGAACAGCCGCCGCGTCTCGTCCTGGGTGCCGCCGCCGGTCGTGTAGGTGAGGCTCACGTCGACCGTCGTCTCGTCGACCGCGGTGACG
>CALRVO020000394.1:0-4514 GCA_943371595.1 Sphingomonas paucimobilis | reverse complement strand
CGGCTGCTTCAGGGGCGTGGTGCCCGAGGCGAGGCCGATCTCACCGAAGGCGTTGGCGCCGCCGGTGAGGTTGAAGACGTTGCTGACCGTGAAGGCACCGGTGGGCGCCAGGAGCTCGCTCTCGTGGGCCTCGCGGTCAGCGGTCGCGGTCGGGTAGGCGATCGCTGCCGGCGTCACGGCAGGAAGCGCCGCGATCTCGACCACGCCACCGACGGCCGGGGTGATCTGCGTCAGGGAACCGAACTCCGAGACCGGGCCGGTGACGCGGACCGAGTCGCCGACGACGACACCGTCCGGCTGCGCGTTGCCGCCGAAGACGTAGAGGCCGTCGGACGCGCCGGGGGTCGCGTCGGTCGCGCCGCCCGTGCCGCCGGTCTGGATGTAGATGCCGCCGTTGGTGGCGGTCGACCCGCTGAAGACCCCGGTGACGACGCCCTCGGTGGTGACGGGCGTCGCGGCCGGAATCGGCGACGTCGCGCCGGTGCCCTGGATCTCGGCGATCGGGGTCACGGCCTGCGCGGCGTTGACGACGATGTCGAACGTCGTGCCGGCGGTGGCAGGGGTCGATGCGGAGTCGGTCACCGTGGCCGTGACCGACGTGGTGCCGGTCGCGGTCGGGGTGCCCGAGATCGTCCCGTCCGTGGCCAGGGTCAGGCCGGCCGGCAGGGTCGTGGACGTCCACGTGTAGGGCGTGGTGCCGCCGGCAGCGGCCAGGGTGAACGGCGTGATCGCCTGGTTGACGGTGACCGTCTGGGTGCCGGGGTTGGTCGCGGAGAGGGCGGCGGTGCCGCTACCGCTGGTGATGGAGATGTCGTCGATGCCGACGAGCTCGTCGTTGCCCGCCGCGTTGGTCGTCAGCACGCGGACGAAGACGCTCGCCTGGTTGTCGGCAGCGGCCGGGAGCGACACGGACTTGGCCGTGACCTGGGTCGCTGCGCTCGCTGTCGTCGCGTCGGCCACGAAACCGTCGGGGAGGTTGGTGTAGGCGCCCGTGGCGCCGACCCGGTACTGAACGGCGACCTGCTGGATCGCGTTGTCGGCCGACGCGTCGAGGTCCTTGGCGTTGAAGGCGAAGGTGGTCCCGCTCTTGCCCGTCAGGTCGAGGTGGAAGACGACGTGCGGGGCGTCCGCGGTACCGCTGCCCTGCATCGCGATGGTGTCGCCCTCGACCTCGAGGACTCCACCGGCGTTGTTGGTCGCCGTCGTGTTGGCCACGACGTTGGTCGGCGTGGCGCTGCCGTCGGCGAGGAGCGTCTGAGGGTCGACACCCGTGGCGGCCGTGAGGTCGTCACCGCGGTAACCCTGGACCCCGGTGACGCCGGTCCAGGTGTCGTTGACGGTGATCAGGCCCGCGTTGGACCAGTTCTGGGTGTAGGGGAACGTCGCGATCTTGGCCGAGACGTCTGCCTGGGCCGGGGCGGTGAAGCCGAGGGCGAGCGGGCCGGCGACGAGGCCGGCGACCAACGCGCCGGTCAGTCCGCGGCGCGCTGAAGCGTGCTTTGACACAGAAGGGAGTCCTTCAGGAGGAGAGGGGATGCAGAGGAGGGCACTACCGGGGAAGAGTCCTGACCCTATGCCCGATCACCGACATCGCAGCAGTTCGTTCGTAAAATGTAACGAAACTTTCGGCGGCTTCCGCGGGCCGAGGTCGGCGGCCACCTCGCACCCGAACGCCCAGGTCCCCTTCGCCGCGGGGCGCGCAGGAGTGGCCAGCGGCTCGACACGTCGGGCGTCGACCGTCATGACGTCGGACAGCCGGGCCGAGCACACCCTTGCGACGTGTTGCGCGAAACGCGCGTTTCAGGCCGCCGGGGCGCTGCGGCGCTGCTTGGCGTACTCGCGGAAGAACTCGTAGCCCGACCACATCGTCATCGCGACGGCGCCCGCCAGCAGTACCTGCGCACCGTAGAACACCACGTCGCCCGGCACGTCGGCCCACCCGTCGAGCTGACGCAACGGCAGGGTCAGCAGACCGAGGGCGAGGACCTGCAGCATCGTCTTGATCTTGCCGCTCCGGGCGGCGGCGATGACGACGTCCTTGGCCACCGAGAGGCGCAGGATCGTGACCGCCCACTCACGCAGCAGGACGATGATGGTGACCCACCACCAGATGTCGCCGACGATCGACAGCGCGATGAAGGCCATGCCGGTCATCGCCTTGTCGGCGATGGGGTCGGCGATCTTGCCGAAGTCGGTCACCAGCCCGCGCGAGCGTGCGATGTCGCCGTCGATCTTGTCGGTGATCATCGCGATCGCGAAGACGAGGTAGGCCAGGCAGCGCCACAGGATCGAGTCGGGGTCGTGCGCGAGCATGAACCAGCCGTAGACCGGCACCAGGACGATCCGCAGGACGGTCAGGGCGTTGGCGATGTTCCAGTTGCTGACCTGGTTGGTGCGCTGCTCGGTCATCGGGCTGCCCCGGTGGGTCGGGCGACCAGGTCGACGCCGTCGGTGCCGACCACGACGGCGGGCACGAGGTCGCCGACGGCGTAGGTGCCCTCGGTCAGGCTCGTGGTGCCGTCGACCTCGGGGCCCTGGAAGGCTGCGCGCCCCTCGGGGCCGTCCTCGACGCTCTCGACGAGCACCAGGACCTCCTCGCCGAGACGCTCCTCGGCCCGCTGGGCCGTGAGCTCCTCGACCAGTGCGGTGACGTGCTGGGCGCGGGCCCAGACCTCGTCGACGTCGAGCTTGTCGTCGAAGGACGCCGCCTCGGTGCCGTCCTCGTCGGAGTAGCCGAACACGCCGGTGACGTCGAGACGGGCGGCCACGAGGAAGTCGCACAGGGTCTGCAGGTCGGCCTCGGTCTCGCCCGGGAAGCCCACGATGACGTTGGAGCGCACGCCGGCCAGCGGCGCGTGCGAGCGCACCTGCTCGAGCAGCCCCAGGAAGCTCTCGGGGTCGCCGAAGCGCCGCATCCGGCGCAGGACCGTCGCGCTGGCGTGCTGGAAGGACAGGTCGAAGTAGGGAGCGACACCCGGCGTCGTGGCGATCGCCTCGACCAGACCGGGTCGGGTCTCGGCGGGCTGCAGGTAGGACACGCGCACCAGGTCGACGCCGTCGATGGCCGCCAGCTCGGGCAGCATCGTCTCCAGCAACCGCAGGTCGCCGAGGTCCTTGCCGTAGGAGGTGGAGTTCTCCGAGACCAGGAACAGCTCACGGGCGCCCTCGCCGGCCAACCAACGGGCCTCGGCGAGGACGTCGGAGGGACGGCGGCTGACGAAGGAGCCGCGGAAGCTGGGGATGGCGCAGAACGTGCAGCGCCGGTCACAGCCGCTGGCGAGCTTGAGCGGCGCCATCGGCCCCGACTCGAGGCGCTGGCGCGGCGCGACGTCGGGGGCCTGTCGCTCGGCCGGGCTGATCGGCAGCAGCAGCCGGCGGTCGGACGGCGTGTGCGGGTGGTGGGTCTCCCCCGCGACGATCGAGCGCAGCCGGCCGGCGATGTCGGTGTAGTCGTCGAAGCCCAGCACGGCGTCGACCTCGGGGAGCGAGTCGGCGAGGTCCTTGCCGTAGCGCTCGGACATGCACCCGACGGCCACCACGGCCTGGGTGCGACCGCCGTTGCCGGCCGACTCCTTGAGGTCGGCGGCCTCGAGCAGGGCGTCGACGGAGTCCTTCTTGGCCTGCTCGACGAACCCGCACGTGTTGACGACGACCGTGTCGGCGTCGGCCGGGTTGCTCACGAGACGGAAGCCGTCGGCCGCGAGGCGGCCGGCGAGCTCCTCGGAGTCGACCTCATTGCGCGCGCACCCGAGGGTGAGCATCGCGACGGTGAGCTGGTCAGGAGCGGAGGCGGCGTCGGTCGTCATAACTACCCGAGAGTATGACGGCCCCGACCCGCGTCCCGCGAAACGTCAGGGCACGTAGACGCGGGCGGCGTCCTGGCCCGAGGCGCCGAGCGCGCCCTTGTCGTCGCCGTCGATCGTCACGACGAGGCCACCGTCGGTGCTGTTGATGCGCACCGGGGGCACCACGTCGAGCCGGGCGGTCTGGTTGAAGGGCAGGTTCTCGTCGAAGACGACCTTCTGGCGTCCGTCACGCACGATCACCCGCGCGCCACCGGTGACCGCGGTGAACGACACCGGCACCTGGGTGGTCGAGCCGCTGAGCTGGGCACGTCCGCCGGGCGAGCCGTTGAGGACGACCTGGTCGGAGACCGGCACGGGTCCGTCCATCACGAGCCGGGCGATCGACCAGACGAGGACGACGGCCATGACGGCCGCCACCAAGACCGACCAGTTGAGCCGGCCGCGGGTGCCCCGGATGGCTCCAGCGGTGCCGGAGGCCAGCTCGGCCTCGAAGATGCGGCGCGGGTCGATGGGGGCGCCGGCGTAGCGCTCGTCGTACGCCGCCACGAGAGGCTCGGCGTCGAGCCCGAGGATCCGAGCGAGGGTGCGCAGGTGCCCGCGGGCGTAGAAGTCGCCGCCACACGGCCCGAAGTCGTCGAGCTCGATCGACTCGATGACGTGCGGACGGATGCGGGTGCGCTCGGCCAGCTGGTCGACGCTCAGCCCCAC
>CALRVO020000393.1:0-4516 GCA_943371595.1 Sphingomonas paucimobilis | reverse complement strand
CACCGCCCTCTACGTCGTGGTGGGGGTGCTGGCCGGGATCGTGCTCGGCGTCGTCACCGCCCTCGTCTGTCGCACCTCCGAGCTGGTCACCCTGGCGGCCGTGGTCCTCGGCAGCGTGCTCGCCGGTTACCTCGCCTACCGGGTCGGTCTGTCGCAGAGCCCGGGCAACCCGCACCTGTTCGCCCTCGTCGTCCCTGACGGCACCGAGCTCCCCGGACAGTTGGTGGTCTCCGGGCGCACCCCCTTCGTGGCCTGGCCGCTCGGGTCGCTCCTCGGGCTGGGCGTCACCTACCTCTTCACCGCCGGGGTCTCCGCCGGGGCAGCGCAGGCGCAGCAGGTCGACCTCGGTGTGTCGGGCACCGGCCACCCCTGAGCAGGTCACGCCCGAAATCCGTCCGGCCGGGGCGCACCTGAGCCACAATCGTCGAGGTCCCACACGGTTGTCCCGGGCTCGCACCGGGTAGGGCTGCGTCGCACCGCCGTTCGACTCCTTCGCGCCGCCCGCGCCTCCCGTGCGGTGCACCCGCCCCAGAGAGGGTCAGTGCCATGTCCGACAACCTGCCGCCCACCGGTCCGCCCAGCGGACCTCCCAGCGGACCTCCCAGTGGTCCGCCCAGCGGGCCCCCCGTGGGACCTCCGCACGGACCTCCCGGCGGGCCTCCCCGCATGCCCCCCGGCACACCGCCGCCCCCGCCGGGGGCCGGACCCGAGCTCCTCGACAGCGGCGCGGGCCGTTGGGCACCCCCTGCGGCCGGCCCGGCCCGGCCGGGTCGTGGACGGCGCAAGGGTCTGCTCGTCGGTGGCGGCGTGGTCGGCCTCGTGGCGGCCGCGGGCGGTGCCTTCGCGGTCTACCAGCTGGCCTTCGCGACGGGACCGCAACCGGCCGAGGCGCTGCCCGACTCGACGATCGGCTACGTCAGCGTCGACCTCGACCCGAGCGGCAAGCAGAAGCTCGAGGCGCTCGAGACGCTCAAGAAGTTCCCGGCGTTCGACGACAACGTCGACGTCGAGACCGACGACGACCTGCGCGAGCGCCTGTTCGAGTACGTCCAGGACGAGGGCGCCTGTCCCGACGTCGACTTCGGCGACGACATCGAGCCCTGGCTCGGCGACCGGTTCGGGTTCGCCGCCGTCGACGTCGGCGACGACGTGGCCCCCGACAGCTCGGGCATCGCTCCCGTGGGGGTGGTCCAGGTCAAGGACGCCGACGCGGCCGAGGCCGGGCTGGCCAAGCTGAAGGAGTGCGCCGATCCCGCCGACGCCGTCGCGGGCGCGACGGGCTCGAGCTACGGCTCGAGCGACGGCTTCGACACCTCGGCCGGCGAGGTCGAGACGACCCCGCCCGACGACGAGGGCGACGACAGCGACAGCGGGCTCGGCTGGTCGATCCAGGGTGACTGGGTGGTGATCGCCGAGAGCACCGAGATCGCCGAGGCCGTCACCGACGCCGCGCAGGACGCCCCGCTCTCCGACGACGACGACTTCGAGAAGTGGACCGACGCCGCCGGCGACCCCGGCATCGTCTCGGCGTACCTCGCCCCGGAGGCCGCCGCCTTCCTCACCGACGCCGTCGGGTCGCTGTCGATGGGCTCGAGCATGACCTGCTCGGGCTCGTCCTCGCCGGTCTCGCCCGATGACCCCTACGCAGAGGACCCCTACGCAGAGGACCCCTACTACGAGGAGAGCTGCACCGAGGAGTTCGACGACACCACCGACGAGGCGGCCCAGGCCCTGCAGGACTCGTTGGAGGACTTCGACGGCGCCGCGATGGCCATCCGCTTCGAGGACGGCGGGCTCGAGCTCGAGTCCGCCGCGAGCGCCGACCTCGTCGGACTCGGTGACCTCTACCGCTCCGACCGGGGCGACGACGTCGTCTCCGACCTGCCCGACGACACCGCGATCGCGGTCGGCATCGGCTTCGAGCAGGGGTGGTTCACCGCCCTCACCGACTACCTCGGCTCGGTCGGCGGCGGCATCTTCGACCTCGAGGAGGGCTTGCAGGAGATCGAGGAGCAGACAGGCCTGCAGCTGCCCGAGGACGCCGAGACGCTGGCGGGCGAGTCGGCGGCGATCGCGATCGGCGGCGACTTCGACCCGGAGGCCTTTGCCCAGGACGAGCCGCCCTCCGACCAGCCCGTGGGCCTGAAGGTCCAGGGCGACCCCGACGCCATCACCTCGATCATCGACCGACTCCTCGAGGACACGGTGATCGGCGACGAGGTCAAGGACGTCTTCGCCTACCAGACCGACGACGACCACGTCGTGGCCGGGTTCTCCGACGACTGGTCGCAGCAGCTGCTCGACGGCGGTGACCTCGGGGACAGCGACACCTACCAGGACGTCGTCCGCGAGTCCGGCGACGCGGCGGCCGTGCTCTACGTCGACTTCGACAAGGGGGGCTGGCTCGAGCGCGCCGTCCAGACCGCCGGTGCGCCGCAGGAGGTCCTGGACAACCTCGACCCGCTCGACGCGCTCGGGGTGTCGGTGTGGACCGACGACGACGTGTCCCACAGCGTCGTGCGGGTCACGACTGACTGACCCCCGGGCTCGTTCCTCCGAGCAGCCGTCGACCGACCCGTCGCCCTGGGGCGGCGGGTCGGTCGCGTCAGGGGCGGCCGATCGGGGCCGTGGTGGCTCCGGTGACCGTGACCAGGTCGTCGGGGGAGAGCTCGACGTCGAGACCGCGGCGCCCTCCCGAGACCAGGACCGTCGGGTGGTCCAGGGCGCTGGTGTCCACGACCGTCGGGTGCGACCGCTTCTGCCCGATCGGGGAGATGCCGCCGACGACGTACCCGGTCGCCCGTTCGGCGGCGCCCGGGTCGGCCATCTGTGCCTTGCGCCCGGCGACGGCGCGGGCGAGGGCCTTGAGGTCGAGCTGACCGGTGACCGGCACGACGCCGACGACGAGGCGACCGTCGACGTCGGCGAGCAGGGTCTTGAACACCCGCGCCGGGTCGACGCCGAGGGCCTCGGCCGCCTCCAGCCCGTACGACGTGGCCCGCGGGTCGTGGGTGTAGTCGCGGACGGTGAAGTCGATGCCCGCCTTCACCAGGGTCATGGTGGCGGGGGTCCCGGCGGGTTGCTTCTTGACCACTGCCTCTTCCCTCCCTCGATGCGTGCGTCGACCTGTCGCTGCGGTGGTCTCGACGCGCTCGCACGGCTTCGCCAGCTCAGCCGTGTCGCTCGCTCGACCTTCGGTCGCCACGCGAGCCCGCTCGTTCGTCGCAACCTCGCTGCTCCCTCAGTTGGGGGACCAGCGGGTGCGGGCCACCTCGGTGGCCGGCAGCGAGGCGATCACGTTCATGGCCCGCAGCTCGGAGCGCAGCAGGTCGGTGACGAGCACGAGCCGGGCCTCGGCGTCGTCGGCCTCGAGCAGGGCCTGCCGCTCCTGCAGCGGGAGCGGCGCGCACGCCGCCAGCGTCCACGAGAGGTAGCCGGCGTCACGGGGGAGCGCACCCTCGTAGGGGTCCGAACGGATCTCGGAGAGAGCCTGCCGGTAGGCGGTGAACGTCGCCCTGGCCCGTTCCAGCACGTCGTCGCCGACCGCGGCCTCGCGGTCGGCGAGGTCGGTGACGTGGCCGACGGGGAACAACCCCGTGGTGTCGAGCCGGTCGAGCTGGATCCGGCTGAGCCCGACCGCGACGACGTCGAAGGTGCCGTCGGCGTTGGACTCGACCTCGGTGAGCAGGGCCTTGCACCCCACGCGGAACAGCGACTGCGCCCCGTGGTCGCCGACCTCGTAGCCCTCGCGGATGCCGACCGAGCCGAACACGCGCTCGGTGGGGTCCTCGACGCGCAGCAGGTGGTGCACGAGTGCGCGGTAGCGGTCCTCGAAGACCCGCAGCGGCACGCTGAGCCCGGGGAACAGCACCGAGTTCAGCGGGAACATCGGTAGCTCGACGGTCACCTGCCCAACCTATACGCGGAGGTCACCCCGATGGGCGACGTACCGTCGTCGCGTGCGTCGCGTGCGTCGCGCCCGCGCTGCCGCCGGTGCCGACCACCAGGTCGGTCCCACCGCGCGCAGCCCGCGCGGAGGGGTGGGTCGAGCCCTCCTAGACTGGTCCCATGATCCGTCGCATCGACCTGCGCGGCACCACCTGGGAGTCCGCAGACGACTACCGAGCCGTGGTGCCCCGAGCCGACTTCGACATCGAGGCGGCGGTGCCGGCGGTGCATGAGATCTGCGAGTCGGTCCGCACCCGCGGCCTCGAGGCGGTCCTCGAGTACGGCCGCCGGTTCGACGGCGTCGACGCCGACGACATCCGCGTGCCCGCACAGGCCCTGACCCAGGCGCTGGAGCAGCTCGACCCCGACGTCCGCGCCGGTCTCGAGGAGTCGATCGCCCGGCTCCGTGCGGCCAGCGAGCGCGAGCTCGAGCACGACGTCACGACCGACTTCGGGCCCGGCGCCCGCGTCGTCCACCGCAAGGTCGCCATCGGCCGCGTCGGCCTCTACGTCCCGGGCGGGCTCGCACCCCTGGTGTCCACGGTGCTGATGAACGTCGTGCCGGCCC
>CALRVO020000392.1:0-4549 GCA_943371595.1 Sphingomonas paucimobilis | reverse complement strand
GTCACCTTCAAGTCGCTCGAGCTGCCCGGCGCGAGCGGAGTGCACTTCCAACCACCCGGCGGCCTGCGGCTGCCGGCCCACCGCAAGGAGAGCTCCATGGACGTCCTGCAACAGCTCGTCGACCACCACGTCGACTCCCTCACCGCGATCATCGGCTCCGCGGCGACCCTGGCCGACGACGTGCTCGAC
This sequence comes from Sphingomonas paucimobilis, assembly GCA_943371595.1. Taxonomy (GTDB): domain Bacteria; phylum Actinomycetota; class Actinomycetes; order Propionibacteriales; family Nocardioidaceae; genus Nocardioides. The sequence goes on along the minus strand of CALRVO020000392.1, from coordinate 4,360 downwards.
CAGCCCATCACGCAGTCGGTGGAGGGCGTCGACGACGACCCGACCCTGCGTGGCCTGCTCAACGGCATGGTCACCCAGGAGGAGCACTGGCTCAACGCGCTGCGCGGGGCCGACTGGCCCGACGAGTCCGACCAGAGCGTCACCGGACTGGCGGCCCGCCACGAGGTCGCGGGCCGCGACTACCGCGCGTTCGTCGCGCAGTCGATCGCCGACGGGGCCATGGCCGACACCTTCGTCGACACCACGTGCGAGCCGCCCGCCACCCACAGCGTCGGCGGCACGATCGCCCACGTGATCACCTTCGGGGCGGTGCGTCGCACGATGGCGGTCGGCGCCCTGTGGACCGCCGGCATCCGCGACTTCGACAAGGCCGACCCGCGCCCCCTGCTCGACGACCTCGCCACCCGCTGACCTGCGACGGGTCAGCGGGAGAGGGCGACGCCGAGGGAGGCGAGGGCGCCGGTGGAGGTGAGGGTGCGCACGACGTTCCACCGGACCCACGGCGCCTCGAACGCCGCGCGGGCGGCGGCCAGCGTGCCGGCGTCGGCGTCGGCGTCGAGGTCGACCGCAGCCAGTGCGTCGTTGAGCGGGATGTTGAACGCCGCCGTGGTCGCCACCGTCGAGACCGCGAGGACCAGCCCGGCGACCGCCCACGTCCGGCCCGGGCCGTCGGCGGCCGCGACGCCGACCGCGGCGAGCGCGGGGGCGCCGAGGAAGGTCACGAGGAAGACGGGATTCACGATGGCGACGTTGACGCGCTGCATCGTCGCCACGAAGGTCGCGTCGTCGGTGCGGGCCACGCCGGGCATCACGCCGCTGGCCCAGGCGTAGTAGGTGCCGGCCTGCAGTCCGCTGGCGAGCATGGCGGCGAGCAGGATCGCGGTGCGGGCAGGCTCGAGGACGTCGACCACGCTCCCACTTCACCACTGCCCCGCGGACGCAGGTCAGGCGGCGCGCCGCCCGAGCTCGACGGTCTCCGAGACGGCCTCGAACACGTCGCACCAGTCGGGGTAGTCGACCCGGGCGGCCGAGCAGGTCAGGGTGACCCCCAGGCCGTCGGCGAGCCAGGACCACTGGTCGCAGAGCACGTCGGCGACCCCGACCCGGTGGGCGAACCGGTGGTAGTGGACCTCGTGGCCGTCGAGGTCGTAGACGTCGTCGTCCTCGAGGTCGAGGTCGACGAGCCGCTGCGCGAGGCCGGCGAGGGCGTCACGGCGCCACGCCTGCGCGTCGGCGTGGTCGACGGTGGCGGTGCGGACGACGAGCTCGGGGCGGACCCCGCTGGGCGGCAGCGACGGCGCCCGGGCGGCGACGACGACGCCGTGGCCGAGGTCGGCACCGCGACGGTGGCGCCAGGTCGAGGGCACCGAGACGGACAGGTGGGCGAGGGCGATGGTGGTCATGCCGCAGCCCCTGCTCGGGACCGGCCTGGGGACAAACCCGGGCCCCGTCGCCCTGTGGACGACCGCCTGGGTCAGCGGATCGTTCCGACCCCCGGCACCAGCGGCAGGTCGAGCGCGGTCACCCAGCCGGCGGTCAGGTCGTTGACGGCGGGTACGGCGTTGAGCGCACGCATGCCGGTCGCCAGGCACCCCGCGACCGCGGGGGCACGGCCGGTGCCGTCGGTGAACCTGAACGCCGTCTCCTGCCAGATCGACGGCGAGCCGACGATGTCGACGCGGTAGACGTCGTCGGCGCTGCCGGCCGGCCAGTCCGGGGCGGCGTCGGTGCCGATGCGGTTGACGTGCTCGAGCGTGATCACCTCACGGCCCTGGAAGACGCCGCTGATGGTGAAGCGGATCGCGGCCACGTCGCCGGCCGCGACGACGCCCTTGACCGTGGGGCGGTCGACGGGGGTCACCCACTTCTCCCAGGTGGTGGTGATGTCGTCGAGCTCGAGGCCGACGGCCGCGGCCATCATCGGCACCGTCGCGCCCCACGCCATGATCAGCAGGTCGGGGATCTCCAGCAGCGGGGTGAAGTCGGGCGAGCGGCCGATGCCCATCTCGTCCTCGTAGTCGCCCTCGTAGTCGGTGTAGTCCACGAGCTCGCTGGCCCGGACGGAGTCGACGCGCCCGCACAGGCCCATCAGGGTCATGGGGAACAGGTCGTTGGCGAAACCGGGGTCGACCCCGGTGGTGAAGCAGCTCGCACCGCCCTCGGCGCAGGCCTCGGTGATCGGGTCGATCCAGGCGGCTGGGTTCTGCGTCATGGTGGGCCAGACCCACGGGGTCATCGCGGTCGAGCACACGTCGATGCCGGCGCGCAGGAAGGCGCTCATCACGCGGATGTTCTCGTCGGCGTGCTGGGCGGTGGGGCCGTAGTGGACCAGCGCGTCGGGCCGCAGCGCGACCAGGGCGTCGACGTCGTCGGTGGCCGCCACCCCGGTGACGACGTCGAGACCGGCCAGCTCACCGGCGTCCCGGCCGACCTTGGCGGGGTTGCTCACACCGACGCCGACCAGCTCGAAGACCGGGTGGCCGCCCGACGACGGGGAGAGGATCTCGGCGAGGACCATGGAGCCGACGACACCGGTGCCCCACACGACCACGCGCTTCTTGTGCTCGGGCACGCTCATCGGTCGAAGGCCTGGCGCACGTCGTGCTCGGTGAGGCCGTAGTCGGCCAGGTCGTAGCGGTGCGACGGCGCCTTGCCGCCCTGCTTCTGCTCGCGGTCGATCGCCTCGACCGCGGCCAGGGCCTCGGGGGTGAGGTCGAGACCGAAGTGGTCGTAGATCCCGCGCACCGTGCCGATCGGGTCGCGCACCAGGTCGGCGAAGGCGACGTCGGCGAACTGCGCGTCGTCGTAGGCCGGCCGTGCGTCGTGGTAGGCGTGGTAGCTGCGCGACCACAGGTCGAGCTGGGTGCGGCCGATCGTGGGGCCGTCGTACGTCGTGGAGTGGCCGACCGTGGTCTCCGCCGACAGCGAGCACGACGAGGCGATGCAGACGACCGGGTCGCGGTGGGTGTAGACGACGAGCGCGTCAGGATAGACCCTCATCAGCGCGTCGAGGGCCGTCATGTGCGACGGGTTCTTGAGGACCCAGCGCTTCTCGGGGTCGTTGAGCCCGACCAGCTGGAGGTTCTGGCGGTGCCGGGCGTAGGCGTCGGTCCAGTCCTGGCGCCGGAGCCACTCGGTGTAGCGCGGCACGTGGGCCAGCGACTCGTAGGAGTTGGACTTGCCGGTCTGGCGCAGCAGCCGCCAGCACTCCTCGACCGTGGTGGCGTCCATGTAGTGGATGCCCATGAAGTCGGGGCTGGCGACGTGGTGGGCGGCGAAGCCCTGCTGCATGGCCTGGAAGATCGGGTCGTCCTCCCAGGTGTCGCGGGGCGGGCGCGGCTGGGGGTACTGCGTCAGCCACATCTCGAGCCCCTGCGCCATCGGGTCGGCGTGCAGCAGGCGGTGCAGGGCCGTCGTACCGGTGCGCGGCAGGCCCATCACGAAGATCGGCCGCTCGATCGCGACGTCGGCGTGCTCGGGGTAGCGCTGGAACGCCGCGTGCGTCAGCAGCACGCCGACCAGTGCGCTCTTGACCTCGGAGCGGTGGAAGTAGTTGCCGCGCGGGGTGAGCCCGGCCTCGGGGGAGGCGAGGTCGTCGGCGAGGATCCGCAGGCCCTCCTCGTGCAGGTCGCTGCCGAGGTCGGTCAGCCCGGTGGTGCGCTGCGCGGCAGCCACGATGTCGTCGTAGGACCCGACGTCGGGGCGCTCCCGCGTCATGATGTTGTCGCTCATCGTCGCCTTCTCCCTCAGGAGTGGAACTCGCCGCAGTCGACGGTGAGGGTCTGGCCGGTGACGGCCGAGGCGAGGTCGCTGGCCAGGAAGAGCGTCGCGCGGGCGACCTCCTCGGGGGAGGCGAGCCGCTTGAGGTCGCACGGAGCGGCCTTCTCGGCGTAGACGTCGTCGTGGGTGGTGCCGGCCTCGGACGCCAGCCAGTCGAAGTAGGCCTTGTTGACGTCCTCGTAGATGTAGGAGGGCGCGACGCTGTTGACGCGGATGCCGCGAGGACCGAGCTCGGTGGCCAGCGAGTGGGCGAGGTGGGCCAGCGCGCCCTTGGAGAGCTTGTATCCGGCGTACTCGGGCTGGCTGCTGAACTGGACCGCGCTGTTGAGCATGATCACCGAGCCGTGGGTGGCGGCGAGGGCGTCGGCGAAGAGCGCCGAGAGTCGCAACGGGGCGAAGACGTTGGTCTCGTTGGCCGCCCGCAGGTCCTCGACCTTGATCGTGGTGATGGGGTCCATCGGCGGGATGCCGAAGGCGTTGTTGAGCAGGCAGTCGACCCGCCCGAACTCCTCCAGCGACTTCTCGACCAGGGCGCGACGGGAGTCCTCGTCGGTGATGTCGGTCGGGACGACGAGCGCGC
>CALRVO020000391.1:0-4560 GCA_943371595.1 Sphingomonas paucimobilis | reverse complement strand
CCTGACCCACCCCGCGTCGACTTCTCCTGCTGCCGGTTCCACGACCCGACCCACCCCGCGTCGACTTCTCCTGCCGCCGGTTCCGCGACCTGACCCACCCTGAGTCAGATCCCCCCGGCACGACTGCCCGAACACGACGCACCCCGAGTCAGACCCGCCCGACATCACCCCCCGAACACGACGCACCCCGCGCCAGACCTGCGGAGGCCTGTGGATGACCGGAGCGGGCCGGGCGCTGATCGCGGTAGAACACCGGCATGAAGCGACTGGACAGGTACGCGGCGCAGCTGGAGCTGTTGTCGGAGGCGGCGTTCGTGGTGGTCCGGCGTGACGGTCCCGACGCCCTGAGCCGACGTGGGTTGGCCGCTGAGCTGGGCGCCTCCGACGCCATGGCACGCCGCACGCTCGCACACCACGCGTCCCTTCCGGCCCTCGCCGCCCGTGCGTGCGAGGTGCGGCGCAACCGGGCCCGCCGCTTCCGCCCGCTGGTCGACCAGCTCCTGCCGGATCCCGAGGGCGTCGACGCCGAGGTGGTGTGGCTCCGGCTGCAGCTGCGCCACGGCACGGTCGCAGCCCTCGCGGGCGGCGACGACCTGGTCGAGCGCTACCAGATGGCGACCCGGGGCTGGAGCGACGCGCAGATGCACCCTGCCCCGGACGCCACGGACGCCACGGACGGTGACGAGAGCGCGGCGGCGACGGCCGACCAGCGAGCGCTGACGCCCTACCTCACCGACCACGAGACGACCACGCAGGCCCTGGTCACCAGGCTCGTGGACGAGCGCCACGACCTCGTGGCGCCGGTCCAGGCCCTCGTCGACGGGCTCGTCCTGGCGGTGTGCACCGGCCGCCTCACGGCCCCGGCCGCACGAGGCGTGCTGGTGGAGCACCTGGCGACACTCGGGGTCGCCCCGACCGCAGCGCCACCAGCACCCCCACCACCATGACCGCACCGCCGCTCGCCTCGGCGGCGTTGGGCCACTGGTCGAGCAGCACCGCCGCCGAGGCCATCGCGACCACCGGCGCGAGCAGCACCCACGGCACGACCGCGGCCGACGGGTTGCGCGAGAGCAGGGTGTTGAAGATCCCGTAGCCCACGAGGGAGGCGAGCCCGGCCGTGTAGAGCGTCGAGAGCCCGGCCTGCCAGCCGAAGGCCGCGACACCGTCGGCCACGGCGCCCGGGCCGTCGACGACGAGAGCCAGGGCCAGCAGCGGGACCGGTACGACGACGGCCGACCACACGGTGAGCTCCAGGCCGGTCGCGCCCGAGGCGCCCGACGCGCGGGAGACGACGTTGCCGACCGCCCAGGACAGCGCGGCGAGCAGGCACAGCCCGAGGGCCAGCGCCGGCACCTGTCCACCGCGGCCGACCGCGACGACCACCAGCCCGGCCGAGCCGACGAGCACGCCGAGCGCCTGGGTCGGCGTCGGCCGCTCCCGCAGCACCCCGGCCGCGATCACCACCGTGAAGATGACCTGGGCCTGCAGCACGAGCGCGGCGAGACCGGGCGGGAGGCCGGCGTCCATGGCGACGTAGAGCAACCCGAACTGTCCCAGCGACATGAAGGCGCCGACGGCGGCCAGCGTGCGCCACGGCAGGTCGGGTCGCGGCAACAGGAACACCGCCGGCACCAGCACCACGCCGAAGCGGATCGCCACGAACAGCAACGGCGGCACCCCGTCCATGCCCCAGTCGATCACGACGAAGTTGAAGCCCCAGATCGACGCCACGACCGCGGCGAGCAGGCAGTCCCGGCGGTTCACGTCCCCAGGCTCGCCCATCAGACCGTGCAGCACCAGCGAACGATGTTCGGTGATTCTCGGTAGCGTTGCTTCATGATCGATCTCGCCGCGCTCCGCTCGCTGGCGGCCGTCGACGCGCACCGGTCCGTGGTGGCCGCCGCCGACGCGCTCGGCTTCACTCCCAGCGCCGTCTCGCAGCAGGTCAAGCGCCTCGAGCGCCAGACCGGCGTCACCCTGCTCGAGCGGGTCGGCCGCGGCGTGGTGCTTACCGCCGACGCCCGCCACCTCCTTGACGCCGGCGGTCGGCTCCTCGACGACCTCGAGGAGGTGGAGGCGGGCCTGCACCGCCGCTCGGGCGTGGTCGCCGGGCACCTGCGCATCGCCGCGTTCTCCACCGCCATGCGCGGGCTGGTGGCCGCGGCCGTCCGCGACCTGCTCGACGCCCACCCCGACCTGCGGGTCAGCCTGGCCGAGCACGAGCCCTGGGACACCGTCGACCTGGTGGCCCGGGGCCACCTGGAGCTCGGCCTCATCCACACCTGGGGCGACGTGCCCGTCGACGTGCCCGAGCACCTGGTGCGCACCTCGGTGGCCCAGGACGTCGCCGACGTGCTCGTGCACCGCGACCACCGGCTGGCCGGGCGCGCGTCCGTGCCCCCGGCCGACCTGGTCGACGAGGGCTGGATCGCGACCCCCGAGGGCACGATCTGCCGGCAGTGGCTCAGCCGGATGTACGACGGCACCGGACGGCGTCCGCGGATCGCTCACGTGGCCATGGAGTTCGACTCCCACCTGGCCCTGGTGCGCGCCGGACTCGGCATCGCCCTGGTGCCGCGTCTGGGCCGCGCCACGCTGCAGGACGGCCTGGTCGCCGTCGCCACGCACGACCCGGTCCCGACCCGGGACGTGATCGCGGTCCACCGGCGCACGCTGACCGACTCCCCCGCCGTCCGAGCCGCTCTGACGGCCCTGACCGCCCGCGTGGCAACGAAATCAGCCGTGTAACACGATTGGTACGGACGTTTTCCTCGCCTCAGACCCCCTCCATGCACTAGAAACGTAGTCCACGGCGAGAGGGGCACCCATGGCACAGGTCACCGAGCAGCAGCCCGCACTCAAGGCAGGGGCGATCGGCTTCGTCGACGCCCTGGTCATCGGGCTCGCCTCCACCTCCCCGGCGTACTCGCTGGCGGCCGTCATCGGAGCCATCGCCGCGGCGGTGGGTGTCTACGCGCCGGGTGCCCTGCTGGCCTCCTTCGTCCCGATGGCGCTGATCGCGACGGCGTTCCTCTACCTCAACCGCGTCGACGGCGACTGCGGCACGACCTTCAGCTGGGTGACCCGGGCGATGGGTCCCTGGTTCGGCTGGATCGGCGGCTGGGCGATCGCGATGACCGGCATCCTGGTGGTCGGCTCGCTCGCCGACGTCGGGGTGAGTTTCTCGCTGCGCACGTTCGGCGCCGACGCGGCGGCCGACAACGCCTGGATCCGGATGCCGCTGGCGATCGCCCTGATCCTGCTGCTCACCTACGTCTGCATCCTCGGCACCGACATCTCCGCCCGGCTGCAGAACATCCTGATCCTCGCCCAGGTCGTGTCGCTCCTGGTCTTCGCCGCGGTCGCGATCGGCAGGGCCCTCACCGACAACAGCCCGCTCGACCCGATCGACCCGTCGTGGGAGTGGCTCAACCCGTTCGGAGCCGGTGGGAGCGGCCTGTCGACCGCCCTGCTGCTGGGCGTGTTCGCCTACTGGGGCTGGGAGTCCGCGGTCAACCTCAGCGAGGAGACCAAGGACGGCAACTCCACGCCCGGTCGGGCCGCGGTCTGGTCGACCCTCGTGCTCCTGGTCACCTACATCTCGGTGGCGGTCGCCGTCGTCGCGTTCGCCGGTACCACCTGGCTCACCGACAACGCCGGTGACGAGGAGTTCGTCTTCGCCTCCCTCGCCGACCTCGTCATGGGCAGCTGGGGCTGGGTGGTGCTCGCCTCGGTGGCCACCTCGGCGATCGCCTCGACCCAGACCACCATCATCCCGGCCTCACGCACGGGGCTGTCCATGGCCCGTCGGCACGCGCTGCCGTCCGGCATCGGCCGGATCCACCCGCGGCACCGCACCCCCGACGTCAGCACCTGGCTCGTCGCCGGCATCGCCATCGCCTGGTACGTCGGGATCTACCAGGTGAGCGAGAACGCCCTGTTCGACTCCCTGTCGGCCCTCGCGCTGCTGATCGCCTTCTACTACGCCCTCACCGGGGTCGCGTGCGCGGTCTACCACCGCAAGCACCTGCTGGAGAGCCCCAAGAACCTGCTGCTGATCGGCGTCGGCCCGCTGGTCGGGGCCGCCATGCTGATCTGGCTCCTGGTGCTGTCCGTGCGCGACCTGGCCGACCCGGCCAACTCCTACAGCGGCACGTCGTGGCTCGGGGTCGGTCCGCCGCTGGTGATCGGCATCGGCATCTTCCTGACCGGGGTGGCATTCATGCTGTTCTGGCGCGTCAAGGACGGGCGCTACTGGGAGGAACGGGCCGGGCTTCCCGACCCCGACGTCGTCCACGGCCTCAAGTCGGGCCGCGTCGACCCCGACGGTCTGGAAGGCTGAGCACCATGGCAGTTGTCGTCGGCTACGACGAGTCCCCGGGCGCTGACGCCGCCCTCGCGACCGCGATCTCGGTGGCCTCGCGCTTCGGCGAGGTCCTGGTCCTGGTCTACGGCGCCGCGCCGCCGGGCGGAGCCGGTGAGGAGTTCACCGCCCACCGCGACGCGCTGCGCGAGATCGGGGCCACCGCCCTCGCCCACGCGGTCGAGCGGGCCCGGGCC
>CALRVO020000390.1:0-4572 GCA_943371595.1 Sphingomonas paucimobilis | reverse complement strand
TCCAAGGGCAAGCTCGACGGCGCCGGCGGCACCACCGCCGCCGCGGTGCTCGACCGGATCCGCGTCGAGACCGACCTCGACGCGATGGCCGACCGTGACGTCGTGGTCGAGGCCATCGTCGAGAACGAGGCCGCCAAGGTCGAGCTGTTCCGCTCGCTCGACGCGATCGTGACCTCGCCCGACGCGATCCTGGCCTCCAACACCTCCTCGATCCCGATCATGAAGCTGGGCGTGGTGACCAGCCGGCCCCAGCAGGTCATCGGCATCCACTTCTTCAACCCGGTGCCGGTGCTGCAGCTGGTCGAGCTCGTGCCGTCGCTGCTCACCTCGTCCGAGACCACTGCACGCTCGCGCACGTGGGTCGAGGGGTCGCTGACCAAGAAGGCGATCGACTGCCAGGACCGCGCGGGCTTCGTGGTCAACGCGCTGCTGATCCCGTTCATCCTCTCGGCGATCCGGATGCTCGAGTCGGGCTTCGCGACCGCCGAGGACATCGACCGCGGTCTGGTGCTCGGCGCCGCCCACCCGCAGGGCCCGCTGGCCCTGGCCGACCTGATCGGGCTCGACACGACCAAGGCGGTGGCGGAGTCGCTCTACGAGGAGTTCAAGGAGCCGCTCTACGCCGCTCCGCCGCTGCTCGCGCGGATGGTCGACGCCGGCCTGCTCGGGCGCAAGACCGGACGCGGGTTCTACACCTACGATCGGTAGGCATGAGCGACGAGCCGGGCGCCGACTGGCGCGACGACACCCGCGAGCAGCTGCGGACCCTGATCCTCTCGGCCGACCCCGAGGTCGTCGAGGAGGTCAAGTGGCGCAAGCCCACCAACCCCGACGGGGTGCCGACCTTCTCCTGCTCCGGCCTGCTCTGCACGCTCGAGACCTACCGGGACAAGATCAAGGTGACCTTCGCCAAGGGCGCCTCGCTCGGCGACCCGGCGGGCGTCTTCAACGCCAGCCTCGACGCGGGCACCCGCCGGGCGGTCGACGTGCGCGCCGGTGAGGCGGTCGACGCCGACGCGTTCGTCACGCTGGTGCGCGACGCGGTCGCGCTCAACCGAGGCTGACGCTCTTGTCCGCGGTCGCCCGGGCCTCGGCGGCCTCGGCCTCGGCCTGCGGGCCGGGCACGACGTGGGTGCGGGCCTTGATGACCGGCACGAACACCGCGACGACGGCGGCGAGGGTCGAGGTGACGACGAGCACCAGGAAGCCGTTGGTGTAGCCGGCCTCGACGGGCAGCCCGTCGGGTCGGGCGTTGGCGGTGACGACGCTGGCGAGCACCGCGCTGCCGAGCGCGCCGCCGACGGTGCGGATGTTGGCGTTCATGCCGCTGGCGACGCCGGTCTGCGACTGCGGGACGGCGTCGACGATCAGGTTGGACAGCGCGGCGAAGGCGAGGCCGAAGGCCAGACCGAGCACGGTGGTCTCGACGAGCACCATCCACACCTGGTCGTGGGCCAGGGCGAGCCCGAGGGTGCCCAGCGCGGTCAGCGCGGCGCCGACGACGAGGACGGCCTTGGAGCCGAAGCGAGCGGCCAGGCGGCCGGAGTAGACGCCGGCCAGGAAGGTGGCGACCGTCTGCGGCAGCAGCATCAGGCCCGACTGGGTCACCGTGGCGCTGAAGCCGTAGCCGGTGACGCCGTCGGGGGTCTGCAGGAACTGCGGCAGGAACGCGAACATCGAGTACATCCCCATGCCGAAGAGCAGGGCGACGAGGTTGACGGTCCACACGGTCGGGATCCGCATCATCTGCATGTCGATCAGCGGGCTGTCGCTGCGTGCCTCGGCCAGCACCCAGATCGGCAGGAAGACGGCGGTGGCCACGAAGAGGCCGAGCGTCACCGGCGAGGCCCAGCCCCAGCTGTGCCCCTGGCTCACGGCGAGCAGCAGGGTGACCAGCCAGGTCGACATCAGCAGCGCGCTGGTGACGTTGATGCGGCCGGGTGTGCGCTCGGGCGACTCGGGCACGAAGAAGTGCGCGGCGAGGGCCGCGAGCACGGTCATGATCATCGGCAGCCAGAACAGCCAGTGGTAGCTGAGTGCGTCGACGATCGGCCCGGCCAGCACCAGGCCGATGCCGCCGCCCACGGCGAGCAGCGCGGCCGACGTACCGACGGCGCCGGCGACCTTGTCGCGCGGGAACTCGTCGCGGATGATCCCGAAGGTCAGCGGCAGCACGCCGCCGCCGATGCCCTGGATCGCGCGGGCCGCGATGAGCACCCCGACGGTCGGGGCGAGTGCGGCGAGCAACGAGCCGACGGCGAGGGCGCCCAGCGCGACGACGAGCATCCGCTCCTTGCCGACCTTGTCACCGATGCGGCCGATGATCGGGGTGAAGACCGACGCCGAGAGCAGGTAGGCGGTGAGCACCCACGTGACCGTCGCCTGGTCGGTGTCGAGCGCCGCCTGGATGGTCGGCAGGACGGGGTTGACCATCGACTGCAGCAGCGAGAACGACGCCACTCCCGCGCAGAGGACCACGAAGGTCACGCGGTAGTCGGTGCGTTGCTCGGTGCCTGCCATGGAGGGGGGTCCTGTCCGTGTACGTCGTGAGTGCGTCGGTCGGCCCGACCCAGATCACAAGCCGCGGCGCGGTCGGGGCATTCCGAGGCATAGGTCACTCAAGTTGACCTTGACAACTATCGCAGACTGTTCCGGTGAGGTGGCAGGAGCGCGTGCTGGTCGACCTGCGGGCGACGATCGACACCCAGGTGCCGGTGCCCGTGCCGTGCGACCGGCTCGTGCTGGCCGTGCCCGGTTGTGCGCTGTGGACGGGCAACGTGCGGGTGTACCGGACCGGGGTGCTGTTCGACGTGTCGGTCATCGCCACGGAGGCCTTCGTCGCCGACCTGGGCCCCGGCCACCCCGCGCTGCTGGGCGACGCCGACGACCCGTCGCTGACGGCCGCGCGGGTGTCCGTCGCGGTTGACGGCGAGCGGCTGGTCGAGATGACGTGGCACTCCGAGCAGCCGCAGCCGGCGGACGACGTCGCGCTCGTGGCCGTGGAGTCGACGTCGCACGGCACCGGGGCGTGGCAGTCGTGGTGGGTGCCTCTGGTCGCTCGGCGGTCGATGGTCGTGTCGGTGGACTGGCCGGCGGTCGACGTCGCGGGGGAGGTCGGGTGGGCGACGTCGGACTGGGTCGATCGCGCCCGGGACGTGCTCTCGCTCTGACGGGCGAGGGCGTGCTCAGGCGATGAGGGAGTAGACCCCGGGGCGGGTCTGCGCGTAGCGGTCGCGTGGGTCGGCCCCGGGTGGGCGGGGCTCGGTGGAGCGATGTCGTTGTCCGGTGGGGGTGGTGACCTCGACGGTGTGGGCCTCGACGACGTCGTCGGAGACGACGGTGTGCTGCCAGCCGGGGTCTTCCTTGGTGAGGTTGCAGCCGACGCACAGCCCCTGGCCGTTGTGGCTCGAGGTGGCCCCGCCGCGCGCTGCTGACCTGACGTGGTCGCCGTGGCGGATCGGGGCGTTGCACCACGGGGTGCGGCAGCGCCGGTCGCGCAGCTCGAGGAACTGTCGCAGCAGGCCGCTGAAGAGCCGCGACAGCGACTCCATGGCCACGAGGTGGTCGGTGTCGGCGAAGAGGCGGCGGATGACCGTGGCCTCCTCGGGAGAGGCGAGCACGAGGTCGCGGGCGACCTGGGCGGGCACCGGTCCGAGCCCGACGACCTCGCCGGGCTCGTCGCCGCCGCCCAGCAGTGTCTCGGCGGGGACCACGAGGTCGATGCGCACCGGCGCCGACGTGGCCGTGGCCTGGCCGGTCAGCCGCTCGACGAAGAGGTCGGCGACGATCTGGGCGCGGGTCCGGTCGTCGCACCCGCTGGCCCGCAGCAGCTCGGCGCGGTGGCCGAGGGACGCCATGATCGCGACCATCTGGTGGTCCGCGACCCGGCCGGACACCGTGGCGGTGCCGTCGCCGTGGGTGCGCGACCACACCCGCCGCTCGGCGTGCCCCCGCTTGCGCCGCCGCTCGGCCGCCGTGGCGTCGATGCGGAACGAGACCCGCCGGGCCAGGTCGGCGACGTCGCGGTCACCGAGCCCGGGACGCTCCCGCAGCCGCTCAGCGATCTCACGGTCCGCCGTACGTCGGTCGGCCGCGGCCAGGTCGCGCGTCTCGGTGCACACCAGCTCGGCCCGCGCCTCGTTGATCTCGCCGGACTCGAGCAGGCCCAGCACCTCGGGGTGGTCGTGGACCAGCGCTCGCCCGAGGCGCAGCAGGCGGCGTCCGCGCGACGGCGACTCGTGCCGCGCCATCCCGACCTCGCCGGCCAGCGACCGGTCGGTCGACCCTGGCGACAGCTCGTCGAGCTGGGCGACGAGTCGTGCCTGCTGCGCGCACAGCGCGCCTTTGAGTCGTTCGATCTCCTCGAGCTCGTCGACGCAGGCGGCTGCGTCGAGGGGGAGCGCGGGGGATGGGAACATGTGTTTGATTATATGTCGCATTGCGCAGTCTGCCAATGGCTGATGTGCCTCGATCTTCGACCGGTTCTCCGCCTGCTGAACTGCCCTGGAAGCTGATGCCTGTGGACCGGTGCTGATGACCTCGGTGAGTCTTGCGGAACCTGGCCGCGTCGAT
>CALRVO020000389.1:0-4575 GCA_943371595.1 Sphingomonas paucimobilis | reverse complement strand
GAGGAGGTCGCCCGCGACCGTCACGAGACCCCGATCGCCACCGGCGGACCCAGGCTGACCCACGGTGGTCGAGGAGGTCGCCCGCGACCGTCTCGAGACCCCCTGCGACCGCAGCCGACCTACGCGAGTTGAGCGGCCCTTGCGGTGGTGGGTCTCGTGACGGTTGCTAGCGCAACCTCCTCGACCACCGTGTGGTCCGGTCGGTCCTGGTCTCGTGACGGTTGCCAGGGCAACCTCCTCGACCACCGTGGGGTGCGGTCGGAGGGCGATCTCTCCGGCCATCGCGGGGCGCGTTCGCAGGTGAGGTCCGCCACCACCTCAGGTCGACCGTTCGGGACTGTCGGTGGGTCGCCGTAGGCTCGCAGCATGCGTCCCGTCACCGATCTCGAGCGCCGCGTCGCGCCCTTCAAGGTCGTCTCCGACTACTCACCCTCGGGCGACCAGCCCACCGCGATCAAGGAGATCACCCAGCGGATCGAGGGCGGGGTCCAGGACGTCGTGCTCCTGGGCGCCACCGGCACGGGCAAGACCGCGACGGTCGCGTGGGTGGCCGAGCAGGTGCAGCGGCCGATGCTGGTGCTGCAGCCCAACAAGACGTTGGCCATGCAGTTCGCCAACGAGCTGCGGCAGCTGTTCCCCGACAACGCGGTCGAGTACTTCGTCTCCTACTACGACTACTTCCAGCCCGAGGCCTACATCCCGCAGACCGACACCTACATCGAGAAGGACTCCTCGATCAACGAGGAGGTCGAGCGGCTGCGCCACTCGGCGACCAACTCGCTGCTGACCCGGCGCGACGTGATCGTGGTGTCGACGGTGTCGTGCATCTACGGCCTCGGCACCCCTCAGGAGTACGTCGACCGCATGCTGCGCCTGCGCGTCGGCGAGGAGCGTGACCGCGACTCCATCCTGCGCCAGCTCGTCGAGATCCAATACACGCGCAACGACATGGCGTTCACCCGCGGCACCTTCCGGGTCCGCGGCGACACCCTCGAGATCTTCCCGGTCTACGAGGAGCACGCCGTCCGCATCGAGTTCTTCGGCGACGAGATCGAGCGGCTGATGTCGCTGCACGCCGTCACCGGTGAGGTCCTCACCGAGGACAAGGAGCTCTACGTCTTCCCGGCCACCCACTACGTCGCGGGTCCCGAGCGCATGGAGCGGGCGATCCGCGGCATCGAGACCGAGCTCGAGGAGCGCCTCGCCGAGCTCGAGCGGCAGGGCAAGATGCTCGAGGCCCAGCGGCTGCGCATGCGCACGACCTACGACATCGAGATGATGCGCCAGGTCGGCTCCTGCGCCGGCATCGAGAACTACTCGATGCACATGGACGGCCGCACCCCCGGGTCAGCGCCCAACTGCCTGCTCGACTACTTCCCCGAGGACTACCTGGTCGTCGTCGACGAGTCCCACGTGGCGGTGCCCCAGATCGGCGGCATGTACGAGGGCGACGCCTCGCGCAAGCGCAGCCTCGTCGAGCACGGCTTCCGGCTGCCCAGCGCGATGGACAACCGGCCGTTGCGCTGGGAGGAGTTCCTCGAGCGGATCGGGCAGACGATCTACCTCTCCGCGACCCCGGGCAACTACGAGCTCGACAAGGTCGAGGGCGACGTCGTCGAGCAGATCATCCGCCCGACCGGCCTGATCGACCCCGAGGTCGTCATCAAGCCCACCAAGGGCCAGATCGACGACCTGATCCACGAGATCCGCACCCGCGCCGACAAGAACGAGCGCGTCCTGGTCACCACGCTGACCAAGAAGATGTCCGAGGACCTCACCGACTACCTCCTCGACGCCAGCATCCGCACCCGCTACCTCCACTCCGAGGTCGACACGCTGCGTCGCATGGAGCTGCTCAGCGAGCTGCGCAGGGGCGAGTACGACGTCCTGGTCGGCATCAACCTGCTCCGTGAGGGTCTCGACCTGCCGGAGGTGTCGCTGGTCTCGATCCTCGACGCCGACAAGGAGGGCTTCCTGCGCTCCGACAAGTCGCTGATCCAGACGATCGGTCGTGCGGCCCGCAACGTGTCCGGCCAGGTCCACATGTACGCCGACAAGATCACCCCCTCGATGGAGAAGGCGATAGACGAGACCAACCGGCGTCGGTCGATCCAGGTCGCCTACAACACCGAGCACGGCATCGACCCCCAGCCGCTGCGCAAGCGCATCGCCGACATGTCCGAGGTGCTCGCCCGCGACAGCGAGGACACCGAGGCGCTGCTGCAGACCTGGGCCGGCACGGCGGCCAAGGGCAGGGCGGGCGGGGCCAAGGCGCGCCAGCCCGTCCCGGTGCTGGGGGAGCGGGCGTCGGGCCACCACGCCCAGGGCCTCGCCGGCCTGCCCAGCTCCGAGCTGGCCCAGCTGATCCAGGACCTCACCGACCAGATGAAGCAGTCCGCCGCCGAGCTCAACTTCGAGCTCGCCGCCCGGCTGCGCGACGAGATCAACGACCTCAAGAAGGAGCTGCGGCAGATGATGGAGGCGACCAAGTAGGCCCCGCAGGTCTTCAGCACCGACCGCACCCGGCCGTCGGCCGCGCCGTAGCCTGCGGCAGGTGACGACTCGTGTGGCGGCCCCCGGTGGCCGTCTCGCCTACGCGGTGTGGGGGGTCGGGCTGGCGACGTACCTCGTCGCCGTCTTCCACCGCAGCTCGCTGGCCGTGGCCGGCCTCGTCGCGACCGACCGGTTCGACATCGGCGCCGCCCAGCTGGCGACGTTCACGATGATGCAGCTGCTGGTCTACGCCCTGATGCAGGTTCCCGTCGGGCTGCTGGTCGACCGGTTCGGCCCGCGCGCGGTGATGCTGGCCGGCACCCTGCTGCTGATGGGCGCCCAGGCCGGGTTCGCCTTCGCCGAGACCTACCCGGCGGCCCTCGTGGCCCGGTTGTTCGTCGGCATGGGCGACGCGATGACCTTCATCTGCGTGCTGCGCCTGGTGAGCCGGTGGTTCCCGGCACGGCGCATCCCGTTGATCACCCAGCTCACCGGCACCCTCGGGCAGCTCGGGGCCGTGCTCGCCGCGGTGCCGATGACGATCGCGCTGCGCGAGCTCGGCTGGACCGGTGCCTACCTCACCACCGCCTCCCTCGGCGTGCTCCTGACGGCCGGACTCGTCCTCGTGGTGCGCGACTCGCCCGAGACGCGACGGCTGGTCGGGGCGCGGCTCTCCCTGGGCGCCGTACGCCGCAGCCTCGCCGCGTCGTGGGCCCACCCGGGCACCCGGCTGGGGTTCTGGATGCACTTCAGCACGCAGTTCAGCGGCACGACCCTGGGGCTGCTCTGGGGCTACCCCTTCTTCGTGCAGGGCGAGGGTCTGTCGGAGGCCACGGCCGGCGTGCTGCTGAGCCTGATCGTCGTCGCCGCGATGTACGCCGGTCCGGTGCTCGGCTACCTCGTCGGTCGCCACCCGTGGCACCGCTCGACCCTGGTCATCGGCATCGTCTGCGCGATCGTGGTCGTGTGGACCGCGGTGCTGCTGTGGCCCGGCACCGCGCCGCTGTGGCTGCTGGTCGTGCTCACGCAGGTCGTCGGCATCGGGGGCCCTGCCTCGGTCATCGGCTTCGACCTGGCGCGCACCTCCAACCCGGCCGAGCGGCTCGCCAGCGCCACCGGCATCATCAACCAGGCCGGCTTCGCCGCCAGCCTCACCCTGGTCGTCGCGGTCGGGCTCATCCTCGACTGGCGCACCCCGAGCGGGTCGACCGACTACACGCCCGAGGCGTTCCGGTGGGCCATGAGCGCGCAGTACGTCCTGTGGGCCGTGGGCCTGGCCCAGATCGTGCGCTACCGGCGCCGCGCACGCCGGGTGATCGACCGGGTCGCCCTCGAGGCAGGGCTGGCCGTCGCGTGAGCGCGCCACGCAAGGACGTCGAGCACACGCCCGACGGCCACTTCGTCGTCATCGACGGTCGCCGCTGGCGCGCCACCGACCCCGACATCCCGGCGGCGCGCCGCGACGAGCTGCAGCACGTGCTGATGGCGTGGCGGCGCGAGGTACGCCGGACCAAGGGCACCGACGACGAGCGCCGCTCCCGCGACGGGGTCCAGGCCGCGAAGGTAGCGCTGGGGGAGCGTGGCGACCCGTGGTGGGAGCAGACCGACGCCGAGCGCCGCGCCCGCTGGGAGACCGAGGTCCCGGAGCCGTAGCCCGCCCACCCGCGGTGACCTGTCGTACATGTACGACGGGTCGCCGTGTGAGCACCCGCTGACCCGTCGTACATGTACGACGGGTCAGCGTCAGGCGGCGACCCGGAAGCCGATGTTGCCGGTGTGGTCGGTGAGGAGGTTCTTGTCGCGGGCGGCGACGCGGTAGCGGTTGCAGTAGGAGTCGTGGCACAGGTAGGACCCGCCGCGCCGCACCCGCTGCTCGGGGTCGACGACACCGTCGAGCGACCACGGGTCGGCCGTCCACTCCCAGACGTTGCCGGAGGCCTGGAAGAGCCCGAAGCCGTTGGGCCGGTGGGTCTTGACCGGGGTGGTGCCGACCGCAGCCGGTCCTCCCTCGTGGCGGGTCGGGAAGTCGCCGCGCCAGATGGTGCACGGCGGGGTGCGCAGCGACTCGGGGTGCTCGTCGCC
>CALRVO020000388.1:0-4576 GCA_943371595.1 Sphingomonas paucimobilis | reverse complement strand
GAGAACGACGACAGCCGTCACCACGCGACGACGAGTCAGCACGACGACCTCTTGGGACAGGTCGAGCCGGGCCGTCCGGTCAGCGGATCTTGAGCACGCGAGACTGGCGCGAGGCGCTGAAGACCGTGCCCTTGGTGGGGACGTAGTTGAAGGTCAGGGTGTAGCGGCCCTTGCGGAGCCGCGGCGTGGTGATCCGGACACGCGAGACGAACTCCTCGGCCGGCGTGATCCTCCCGGTACGGCGGAAGACGATGCCCGAGCTGCCCTTGCGGGTGGCGGTGAGCCTGACCACGCCCGTCGGGTAGGCGTTGCCGGCGGACCGGATGCCGACCTTGAACGTGACTGGGCTCTTGGCCCTCTTGATGTTGCGCTTGCCCTCGGTCGAGGTCTTCGTCAGGACGCAGCCGACGTAGGGGCAGTCGGCCGACGTGGCCGCGGGGGGAACGGCGACGAGTCCGGCCATCGCCAGGACGACGGCCAGGAGTCCAAGAATGATTCGCTTCACGGCAAACTCCAGCGCTGTGGGAGGGAGGGAGGGCGACCGGCCGAGAAACGATCGAGGGAGGTGGTGGTGCGTGCGACGGTTGGGATTGTGGCCAACGATCGCCTAGAAATCGCCACAACCCCCACAAACACTGGGTAAAGTCACGACTGGTCTAGGCCGGATGGCTCCTCGGTACGGCAGTCGACGCACTGCCCGAAGACCGTGAGGTGACCCACGTCGGCCCGGAAACCGCGCTCCCGCTCCAGCCGCTCGGTCAGGGCCAGGGCGACCTCGACGTCGACGGACACGACCACTCCGCAGGACCGGCACTTGAGGTGGAAGTGCTCGTGACCGCTCACCGAGTGGTAGGTCGGCGCCCGGTCGGACAGGTGTGCATGGCGCACGAGACCGAGGTCCTCGAGCACCTCCAGAGTGCGATAGACCGTGGAGGCGTTGACCGAGGACACCTTCGTCTTGACGTGGGCCAGGACCTCCTCCGGGGTCGCGTGGCCGAGCTCGTCGATAGCCTCGAGGATCAGCTCACGCTGTGGAGTCAGCCGGTAGCCCTTGGCACGCAGCTCTGCGCGCCAGTCGCCCTCGGCCGTGGCCTTCTCGCGGCCATGACCGTGGCCGTGACCGTCGGGCTCGTCAGACACGCTGCAGCCGGGCCCACAGGTGCGGTTGCAGCTCCTGGCCCATCGCCTCCATGTCGTAGGCGTAGAGCAGGTCACCCTCGACGTTGCCGTAGAGCCGGTGGCCGGCGGTGACCTCCTTGGCGGTCTCGGTGAAGCTGACCCCCGCGGTGCGCAGCTCCATCTTCCCGGCCTCGGCCACGCCGTACCAGATCTCGCTGAAGCCGGTGTTGTGCGCGAGGACCAGCTCGAGCTTGCCCTCGGGCAGGCAGCGCAGGAAGCCCGTCTCCTGGGCGGCCTCGCGGACCTTGTTGCCCTCGGCGTCGAGCACCCACGAGCGCGCGAAGTAGTGGAAGAAGGGGCGGCCGTCCTGCTGGAAGACCAGCTCCTGGCCGAACTGGTAGGGCTCGATCGTGGGGTAGTCGCCGTGGCCGTTGCCCCGCCAGGTGCCCAGCAGCCACACCACCGGGCCGCATTGGGGGTGGAGGTTGTCGGGGATGTTGAACATGGTTGGGGAGTCTATTGCTGCTGGTGGCCTGGGTGGCGGGGCGGCTGTGGTGGGGTCGGTTTGATGTGCGGCTTTGGTGGTCTCGTGACGGCCGCGGGCGGCCTCCTCGACCACCGTGTGGGTGGGTTGGGTGGGTCAGCCCGGGCGGCCTTTGGGTGGGTCGGCTGCGGGGGTCTCGTGACGGCCGCGGGCGGCCTCCTCGACCACCGTCGGGTTGGTTTGGGTGGGTCGGCTGCGGGGGTCTCGAGGCTCGGCCGCGGGCGGCCTCGCACCTCGACCGCCGTGGGGCTACGACCGGGGGCGGGTGCCGAGGAGGGTGCGGGCCTCGGTGGTGGTCATGGGGCGGCGTTGGGCGAGCTCGCCCATGGCGACCGCCCGCTCGACGAGCTGGCGGTTGCTCTGCACCGGGACGCCGCGGGCGAGGGTGAGGACGTCCTCCATACCGACGCGCAGGTGGCCGCCCTTGCTGAGCGCCGCCAGGCCGACGGCGAGGGTGGTGCGGCCGATGCCGGTGGCGCCCCAGGAGGTGACCTCGGGCGGGAGGGCGGCGACGCCGGCGACCAGGGCGTCGGCGGTGCCGGGCATGCCGCCGGGCACGCCCATGACGAAGTCGCAGTGGACCTTGCCGCCGTAGGGCAGGCCGTAGGTCTTGAGCAGGCGGGTCAGGGCGGCGACATGGCCGAGGTCGAAGAGCTCGAACTCGGGGACGACCTCGCGCTCCTGGCTGAGCTGGTAGAGGTCGCAGACGAACGGCCAGGGGTTGGAGAAGACGTCGTCCCCGAAGTTGGTGGTGCCCATGGTGAGGCTGCAGGAGTCGGGGGCGGCGTCGAGCACCTTGAGGCGCTGCTCGAGCGGGTCGTGGACGCTGCCGCCGGTCGACAGCTGGACCACGAGCTCGGTCTCGGCGTGCAGGGCGGCGACGGTGTCGGCCAGGCGCTGGCCGTCGAGGGTCGGGGCGTGGTCGTCGTCGCGGATGTGGACGTGGACCATCGCAGCCCCGGCTTCCTCGCACTCCTGGGCGGCGGTGACGAGCTCAGCCAGAGTGGTGGGCAGCTGGGGACAGTCGGCCTTGGTCGTCTCGGCCCCGGTGGGGGCGACGGTGACGAGCAGGGCCTCGGGGGGTACGCCGGGCGTGGCGGTCGGTCGGTCGGACATGGCCGTCATCGTGCCAGCCGACCGGGGTCGGCCGTGTCTCAACCCGGCAGGTCGGCGAGCGCCTCGGTGACGGCGGCGCCCAGTACCTCGCCCGCCTGCTTGACCCGGGCCTTGTCGTCGCCCTCGGCGTCGAGGTAGGGCTGCCCGACGTCGAGGTAGACGACGCCTGCTCCGGTGGCAGCCGCCTCGACCACCTCGGTGACGGTGTCGAGCATCACCGGCGCCGGGGGCTCGCGCACCACCGGGGACAGCACGACGACCGTCGAGGTGGGGTAGGTCGCGCGGACCGTGTCGAGGAAGGTGCTGACCGCGCGGGTCAGGGCGGGCCGCTCGACACCACCGTCGTGGGAGCCGGCGCTGACGAGCACGACGTCGGGGTCGGTCGGTTGGTCGGTCACGAGGTCCAACATCTTCGACAGGTTGGGGCACGACGGCAGGCCGCACTCCTGGGGCGTGGCGTCGGCGACGTAGCCCACGAGGGGCCGGGAGCGGTTGTTGACCTCGGTGCCGTCGGTGCCACCCAGCTGGCCGATCCAGCGGCCGGCGGTCTTGGAGCCGCGAACGCTTTCGTCGCCGAGCACCAGGACGTTGAGCGCGTCCGATTGCGCGGGCGGATCGGAGGTCGCCGAGGCGGACGGCACCGTCGAGGCACTGGGGGCGGTCGACGGGGTCGTGGTGACGTCCTGGCTCACCGGCGTCGGGTTGCGCTGGACCAACCAGCCGGCGAAGGCGATCACCGCGACTGCGAGCACGGCGAGGAGGACGTCCGTGGCGCGTCGTCCGACTCCCGAGTCCATGGCGCGCATCATGGCACGGCGTCGGGCCACCGCCGAACGGGTCACCCCCTCCGGGCACCGGTCAGAAGCGGCCCGCGTTGAGGTCAGGCTGGGTGCCGTCGAGGTCGGTGAAGCCGTAGTGACGGGCCAGGTCGGCGACGTCCATGGTGCGACCGGTGAAGGTCATGGCGTCGTCGTGGGGCGCGGCAGCCAGAGCAACCACGGCTCGGGCGGCGTAGTGCGGTGTCTCCGTCCGGCCGTCGAGCTCGGCGGCGTCGTGGTGGACCTCCATGAGCTCGGTGCGCATCCAGCCCGGGGCGACGGCGACCACGGGGATCGCCTTGTCGCGCAGGTGGTGGCCGAGCGCGGTGACGAGACGGTTCTTGGCGGCCTTGCTCGACTCGTAGGGCAGCCACGCCGGCGGCTCGGGGGTGTGCCAGGTGGTGGTGATGATGCGGCCGCGGCCGGCGGGGCCCATCGACCGCCGCAGCACGATCAGGCTGGTGACGTAGTCGGAGTAGGCGCCGGCCAGCAGCATCGCGCGGAACTGGTCGAGGGGCTCGTCCCACACCTCTTCCCCCGATGGTCGGCCGTGGGGGTCGTGGCCGCCCCAGGCGTTGTTGACCAGCAGGTCGATGCGTCCGTGTCGGTCGACCAGGTCGGTGACGAGGGCCGCGACCTGGTCCGGCTCGGTGTGGTCGCAGATCACCGCCTCGGCGCTGCCGCCGACCTTGGTGACGAGGTCGACGGTGCCCTGCACCGAGAGTCCCGCGACGTCCTGCTGGGTCTCGTGGCCCGGGGTGCTGCGGCCGGTGCACACGACGTGGGCGCCGGCGCCGGCGAGCTCGCGCGCGACGGCACGACCCAGGCCGCGGGAGGCCCCGGAGACGAGGGCGACCTGGCCGGTGAGGGGTGTGGTGGTCATGCGATCAGCCCACCACCCGCCGCCGGTGGGGCGCTTGATCGTTCTTGCGGAGACCGGTCCGTCTCAGTCGAGGATGACGCCGTCGAGCACGCGGTC
>CALRVO020000387.1:0-4602 GCA_943371595.1 Sphingomonas paucimobilis | reverse complement strand
GGTGCTCGCGCGGCTGTCGGTGCGGCTCGACGAGGCACCCGGCCGCCGGCGTCGTGACCTGCGCGTGGCGCTGCCGGTGCCGGCGCGCGACGGGTCGTGGGTGGTCGAGGGCTGGGGAGCCACGCGGTGGGAGCCGGGGGCGACGACCTGCGACGACCTCGAGGTGACGCTGGCCGCGGGGCGGCTCCTGCACGCCCAGCTCGACGGCGTCGTCCGGACCCGGCCGCCGGGGCTCGAGCGGCGCGAGGACAGGTGGGCTCGGGCCGAGCGGCTGGTCTTCGGGCCGACGTCCGACCTGCTCGTCGCGCTCGACGGGACCGCCGCGGGCGTCGTACGGCTGCTCGAGGACGTCGACCTGGGCCGCGAGCAGCTGGTGCACGCCGACCTCGCCGGCAACGTGCTCATCGACGGTGGTGGTGCGCCGCTGGTCATCGACGTCGCCCCGGCCTGGCGGTCGCCGCGGTGGGCGGAGGCGGTCTGCGTGCTCGACTCGGTCCTGTGGTTCGACGCGGACCGGGCGGCGCTCGCGTCCTGGCGCCAGGGGCCCGACCTGCAGGCCATGCTGCGCGCGATCCTGTTCCGGGTGCTGGCCGACGGGCCCGGCCACGACGAGCCCTACCTCGGGGTGCTGGACCTGCTCGTCGGGTAGGGCGGGAGGGCCATCAGGGCCACGTCGGGCAGCTCGGGCGCCAGCCAGGGGAACCGCCACGACGCCACCTCGAGCCAACCGCGCCGTCGGTAGAGGGCCAGGGCCGGCGTGTGGACCGGTACGACGTCGAGCACGGGCACGTGCCCCCGGTCGCGGATCCAGTCGACCGCGGTGTCGAGCAGCAGCCCGCCCAGACCGCGGCCGCGCGCTGCGGCGCCGGTGAACAGCACCGAGACCATGTGGTGGCCGGCGGCGCCGGTCGCCTCGGCGAACACCGGCGCCAGCACGTCGTCGACCGACGCCGCCGTCACGTGGCCGAGCACCTCGGAGTCGACCTCGACCACCCAGGCGCGCAGCTCGGAGGGTCGCACCAGGAAGTCCTCCACCGGGAAGGGCAGCGGCCACCGCACCGGGTAGGACGACTCCGCCTGCTGGGCCGCCAGCAGGTCGCAGAGCACGGGCAGGTCGTCGGGCCGACGCTCGCGGACGACGGGACCGCTCGACGGGTCGCTCGACGGGTCGCTCACGAAGGGACGGCCTCGACGTAGAACCACCGGCCGGCCCGCTGGGCGAAGACGCTGCGCTCGTGCAGCCGCCCGGGCTCGCCGAGCCGCTCGAACGACGCGGTGAACCCCACCTCGTCGTCGACCGCGTCGTGCACCACGAGACCGGTCCAGCGCACGTCGGGGTCGGGCGTGACGCTCAGCGGCCTCGTGCGGGGGTGCCAGGTGCGCCAGACGTAGTCGGCGTCGCGCACGGCGTAGGCCGCGTAGCGCGAGCGCATCAGCTCCTCCGGCGTCGCGGCCTGTGCGGCGCCGCGGTGCAGCCGCCCGCAGCAGGCGTCGTACGACGCCCCGGAGCCGCACGGGCAGTCGACAGCGCCGGTCACCGGGATCACTGGGTCACCACGCGGTAGACGGTGTGGGTGCCGGGCAGGCCCTTGAGCTCGACCTGGCCCATCTCGACGAGCTCGACGGCGGCGTCGTCGTCGAGGGACTCGGCGACCGCGCTGGTGGCCAGGACCTCGCCCCCGGTGGCCAGGGCCCCGACCCGCGCGGCCATGGCGACGTTGCGGCCGAAGTAGTCGCCGTCCTTGGAGATCACCGCGCCGGTGTGGATGCCGATGCGCACACGCACCGGGGCGACCAGGCGCAACCGCGGGTCGAGGGTGCGGCGCAGGTCCTTCTGGATGCCGACGGCGGCACGGCAGGCGGCCTCGGGGTCGCGGAAGACGATCATGAAGCCGTCGCCGAAGCTCTTGACCACCTGGCCGCGGTAGTGGTCGACCCGGTTGCGGATCAACGTGTCGTGGGCGGCGAGCACCCGCACCCACGCGTCGTCGCCGAGGCGCTCGTTGAGCGGGGTCGAGTCCTCGATGTCGGAGAACACCAGGGTCACCCGGCCGTCGACGTCGGCCATGCTGAGCACCTCCTGCTGCTCGGAGGAGGCCCACGTCTGCAGGTCGTCGATCGAGCTGGCCAGCAGGCCCGACAGGCCGTGCTCCCGCACCTTGGTCGCCGTCTGGACCACCCGGCGTACGGCGCGCTCGGCGGCGGTCGTCGCCGGCCGGGGCCGCAGGGCGGCCGACAGGTCGGACTCGAGCTGCTCGATCCGCGCCCGCTGCGTGGCGATCTCGGCCCGCTGCTTCCGGCGTTGGCCGACCAGGACGCCGACGGTGACGGCGAGCGCCACCACGACGACCAGCAGCGCCCAGACCACGGTCGGACTCTATCGGGGTGTGGGCGTGCAGGATCGTGCGATCGCTCGGTCCTGCACGGTGCAGGGCTGATCTGGCGTGCAGGATCGCGCGATCGCTCGGTCCTGCACGGCGTAGGGCTGATCTGGCGTGCAGGATCGTGCGATCGCTCGGTCCTGCACGCGCCCGTGCCTGCGGCCCCGCGCCCGCCCGTATGCCTCGGCTCAGGCGTGCACGTCGGCGACGCCGTAGGCCTGCTCGAGCAGCCGCAGCTCCTCGCCGGCGTAGACCGCGATCCGCTGCAGGCTGGGCACGGAGTCGCGACAGCCGGTGAACCCGATGTTGAACTCGCCGCCGTAGCTGACCGCGGTGATGTTGAGGGCCTGGCCGTTGAACAGCAGGCTCACCGGGAAGATCTCCTCCATCGGCGAGCCGTCGAGGTAGCGCACCTCCGAGGGGCCGGGCACGTTGGAGATCACGACGTTGGCCGAGGGGCGGCCGCGGCCGCCGACGCCGAGCAGGGCCTGGGTCAGGAACGGGCCCATGAGCGCGGCGGTGTAGGCGTCCATCGCGCCCTGGCCGACCTCGGGCAGGCGCTCCTTGCCCAGGCGGGTCGAGGCCTTGATCGCCTCGAAGCGCTCGCGGGGGTCGTCGACGTCGGTGCCGAGGACGGCGAAGAGGAAGGTGACGGCGTTGCCGACCCGGGCGCCCTCGTGGGCGCGCACCGAGACCGGCACGTTGGCGGTCAGCGACTCACCGGGCAGGGCGTCGTGCTCGAGGAGGTAGCGCCGCAGGGCGCCGCCGCACACGGCGAGGAAGACGTCGTTGAGGCTGCCTTCGGCGGCCTTGGCCAGGGTGCGCAGCCGGTCGATCGAGTAGTGCTGGGTGGCGAAGCGGCGCGGGGTGTGGATGCGGCCGTTGAAGATCGACTTGGGTGCACGGAACGGCGCGGCCCGGCCCGCCTCGGTGCGACCGGTGAGGGTCTCGGCGTACGTGCGGCCCAGCGAGCCCGCGATCGACGCCCCGCTGCGTACGCCGCCGCCGAGCAGGCCGGCGACGCCGCGGCCCCCGCCGTCGGCGGGGCGCACGAGCTCGGTCTTCTTCTCGCGCGGCGGGAGGCCCGACTGGTCGGGCCCGTGGGCGCCGACCGCCCACGGCGGCAGCATGTCGCGCGCGTCGGGGTCGACCGAGAACATCCGCCGCAGCAGCCGGACCCCGCCGACGCCGTCGACCTGCGAGTGGTGGGCCTTCATGTAGAGAGCCCAGCGCTCGACGCCGTCGTCGCGCAGCCCCTCGATGACGTGGACCTCCCACAGCGGGTAGCGGCGGTCCATCTTGGCCGAGTGCAGCCGGGAGACCAGGACGCCGAGCTCACGCTGGCTGCCCGGCGCGGGGAGCGCGGAGTGGCGCAGGTGGTAGTCGAGGTCGACGGCGGCGTCGGGCACCTCGACCCAGCTGGGCACCGGGAGCGTCTTGAACAGGTAGTTGTAGGGCGGCCGGAACTCGTGGACCCCGCGCCAGCGCCGCACCAGGTCGGCCACGAACATCGGCCGGTCCTCGGGCACCCGGAAGGTCGCGAGCATCCCGACCTGCATCGGGGTGCGCTCGGTCTCGGCGAACAACCAGGACGAGTCGTTGATCTTCAGCAGCTTGCGGGCCATGCGTCGTACCCCCGTGGACGTGGGTCGACGCTCGACCTCACGAGACGCACCCTAGTCCGCCCGGTGTGGTGGACCTCACGCTGACCACCACGGGCGTTGGGGGCCCGAGTAGCGTGAAACGGTGACCTCCGCACCCACCGCCCGCACCGTCGCCGAGCTGCGCGAGTCGGGCCACGTCCACAAGACGCTGCGCACCGAGATCCGGGACAACCTGCTGGCCAAGCTCGCCGCCGGGGAGGATCCCTGGCCGGGCCTGCACGGCTTCGAGAACACCGTCGTCCCCCAGCTCGAGCGGGCGCTGATCGCGGGGCACGACGTCGTCCTGCTGGGCGAGCGCGGGCAGGGCAAGACCCGGCTGCTGCGCACCATGGTCGGCCTGCTCGACGAGTGGACGCCGGTCATCGCCGGCTCCGACCTCGGCGAGCACCCCTTCGAGCCGATCACCCACGAGTCCAAGCGCCGCGCGAGCGAGCTCGGCGACACGCTGCCGGTGCAGTGGCGCCACCGCGACGAGCGCTACGCCGAGAAGCTCGCCACCCCCGACACCTCGGTGGCCGACCTCATCGGCGACGTCGACCCGATGAAGGTCGCCGAGG
>CALRVO020000386.1:0-4610 GCA_943371595.1 Sphingomonas paucimobilis | reverse complement strand
TGGACGTGGACGTTCCAGAGGCCGTCGCCCCCGACGACGACCAGCGAGTCACCGAGGGCGGCGAGCCGGGAGCGCAGCGCCGGCACGGCGTCGTCGCCGGCGTCGAGGAGGTACATCACCTCATAAGCCGGCCCCTCCGGCCCCAGGTCGACGTGGCCGGGCGCGGACGCGTGCGGCACCGGGAACGCCGCCCGTGGCACGGCGACCGGGCGGCGGCCGGTCAGCACGGTCTCGGCGGCGTCGAGGATGACGCTGAGCCCCCGGCCGCCGGCGTCGACCACACCGGCCAGGCGCAGGACCTCGAGCTGCTCGGGGGTGCGGGCCAGCGCCTCGCGCGCCGCCAGGGCTGCGGAGGTGAACACGTCGCGGGCCCGCGACCCGTCGGCCGCGGCCCGCTCGAGAGCCGCCTCGGAGGCCGCACGGGCCACGGTGAGCATCGTCCCCTCGACGGGCTCGCCCACGGCGCGATAGCTCGCCTCGGTGGCGTCGCTCAGCGCCTCGGCCATCACCCGGGCGTTGCGGTCGGCCGGGGTCGAGCGCGCCACCCGACGAGCGATCGCGCCCAGCATCTCGCTGAGGATGACCCCGGAGTTGCCGCGGGCACCCAGCAGCGCACCCCGGGCGAACGCCGCGAGCGCCCGCTCGCGGTCGGCCCCCGGGTCGCCTCCGGTCGCCTCGCGCACGGCGTCGCGGGCGGCCGAGACCGTGAGGTACATGTTGGTGCCGGTGTCGCCGTCGGGCACGGGGTAGACGTTGAGCGCGTCGATCTCCTCGCGCGCCTCGGCGAGCGCGTCGACGGCGATGTCGACGAAGCGCAGCACGACGGCCAGCTCGATGCGATCGCTCGCCGGTGCCTCCTCCATGATGGTGGACGTTACCGAGGGGTGCCGGGTCCACGATTTTCGACCCGCGCCGCGGTCGGATACGATTCTTCGGTTGCCCGGACTACCGGGCCCACCTTCTCTGAACGTCAACGATCCAGGAGTGTCACCGTGGCTGCCGTCTGCGACATCTGCGCCAAGAAGCCGACCTTCGGCAACAACCGGCCGTGGTCGCGCAAGATCACCAAGCGCCGCTTCGACCCCAACATCCAGCGCGTGCGCGCGAAGGTCAACGGCACCCCCCAGCGACTCAACGTCTGCACCGGCTGCCTCAAGGCCGGCAAGGTCAGCCGCTGACCCCCTGACTCACCGGTCTTCGACTGGGAGCATGTCGAGACGACCGCCACCTCCGGGTGGCGGTCGTCTTGTCTTTGCGCCTGCCGACCGGCTCAGAAGTGGGTCCACCCCGTCGCCCCGTCGTACGCCGCCCCGTCGACGGTGACCGTGCCCGGCTCGCGGCCCGGCTCCCCCGCGTCGGCGGCCCGCACCTCGCCCACCTCGACCCACCCCTCGGGGACCGAGCCGGCCGGGAAGGTCGCCAGCAGCGCGTGGTCGTCACCGCCGCCGAGCACGAGCGCGAGCGGGTCGGTCCCCAACGCTGCGCCCACCGCCTGCAGCGGCTCGGGCAGGTCGAAGGCGGCCGAGCGGACGTCGATGGCGACCCCGGAGTCGGCGGCCAGGTGCCCGGCCTCGGCGAGCAGCCCGTCGGAGACGTCGATCATCGCGGTCGCTCCCGCCTCGGCGGCGGTGCGCCCGGCGTCGTAGGGCGGGTCGGGTCGGCGGTAGGCCTCGACGAGCACACGCGGGGAGCGGAAGCCGCGCCCCAGGACGGCCAGGCCGCCGGCGGCCCACCCCTGGCGTCCGCAGAGCGCCAGGACGTCGCCAGGGGCAGCTCCGGAGCGCAGCACGGGGTTCTGGGTGCAGGCGCCGATGACCGTCACGGCGATGACGACCTCGGAGGCACGGGTCAGGTCGCCCCCGACGACCGAGGCCCCCACCAGCGCGCACTCGGCGGCGAAGCCCCGGGCGAAGTCGAGCGCCCAGGCCGCGGGCAGGTCGGCCGGCGCCGCGAGCCCGACGGTCAGTGAGTGGGCCCGCCCGCCCATGGCGTTGATGTCGGAGAGGTTCTGCGCGGCGGCGCGGTGGCCGACGTCCTCGGCCGAGGCCCAGTCACGGCGGAAGTGGCGCCCCTCGACCATCAGGTCGGTCGACACCACCACGTGGCCCCCGCGGATGCGGAGCACGGCGGCGTCGTCGCCGGGCCCGACCAGGACGTGCTCGCCCTGCGTGAAGTGCGCGACCAACGCCGAGATGAGGCCAAACTCCCCGACGTCGGCGAGGGTCGCGTCGGGCGCCAGCGACGAGGTGGGCGACGGGACGGGCGACGGGACGGGCGACGGGGGCGAGGCCATGCGGCCATCCCACCAGACGGCGGCTATCGACAGCCCGCACCCCCGCGATAGGTTGGGCGCCAGATCTTCTGCCCGCCACCGTCAGGGCAGCGAGAGCCGTCGCAAAGGAGCGCACCCATGGTCGTCCAGGCCTACATCCTGATCCAGACCGACGTCGGCAAGGCCGCCGAGGTGGCCAAGGCCATCGCCCAGGTCAAGGGCGTCACGCTCGCCGAGGACGTCACCGGCCCCTACGACGTGATCGTGCGCGCCGAGGCCCGCAACGTCGACGAGCTCGGCAAGCTGGTGGTGTCGAAGGTCCAGAACCTCGACGGGATCACCCGCACGCTCACGTGCCCGGTCGTCCACATCTGAGCACCCAGCGGCGACGCCCCGGGTCCCGACGGACCCGGGGCGTCTGCACGCTCCTGCCCCTCGGGGCCCTCGGCGCCGTCGCGGCGCTGCTGGTCGGCTGCAGCGGACCGCCCGAGATCGCGTCGTACGACCTCAGCGACGCCGACCGCGCCGCCTGCGAGGCCTTCGTCGACGACCTCCCCGCGTCGCTCGCCGACGAGGAGCGGGTCGACGTCGAGCCCGACGACGCCCTCGGCGCGGCCTACGGCGACCCGGCGATCACCGTGACCTGCGGGGTGCCCGTGCCGGCCGGGTTCGACCAGACCTCGCGCTGCGACGAGGTCAACGGGGTCGGCTGGTTCATCCCCGACGGCAGTGACGACGACACCACCGCCGACCTGCGGTTGTCGGTCCCGGGGTTCAGCCCGGTCGTCGAGATCGTCGTCCCCTCCGACTACCGGCCGACCGAGCGGTTCCAGGGCGACAACACCACCGCCGCGGCCCTGGCGGTGCTCTCGCCGCTGGTCGAGGAGCACCTCACCCTCGAGCAGCGCTGCGACGGCTGACCCCTCCGGCGTCGACCAGGGTCAGCGCAGGCCGGTCCCGCGGGCCAGGGCCAGGCTGATCAGCCGGTCGACCAGGGCCGGGTAGTCGACCCCGGAGGCCGCCCACATCTGGGGGAACATCGACAGCGGTGTGAAGCCGGGCATCGTGTTGACCTCGTTGAGCACCAGCGACCCGTCGGGCATCACGAAGAAGTCGACGCGGGCCAGCCCCTCGCAGCCGACGGCCTCGAAGGCCCGCACCGCCAGGGCACGCATCTGCGCCTCGACCCCTTCGGGCAGCACCGCCGGGATGTCGACCGAGGTCGCCTCGTCGGGGAGGTACTTGGCCTCGAAGTCGTAGAACTCGTGGTCGCCGTTGACCCGCAGCTCGGCCGGGACGCTGGTCTCGGGGGTGCCGTCGAGGGCCTGCAGCACCCCGCACTCGACCTCGCGGGCGCCCTCGGCCGACACCTCGACGAGCACCCGGGGGTCGTGCTCGAACGCCGTGGCCAGGCAGGCGTCGAGCTCGGAGGCGTCGTGGGCCTTGGAGATGCCGATGCTGGAGCCGCCGCGGGCGGGCTTGACGAACAACGGGTAGCCCAGCGCGTCGGCGGCACAACGGCACGCCTCGCGGTCGGCGTCCCACGAGCGGGTGGTGACGGTGATGCTGGGCATCACCGGCAACCCGGCGGCGGCGAGCACGACCTTCATGTAGGCCTTGTCCATGCTGACCGCCGAGGCGAGCACCCCGGCACCGACGTAGCGGACACCGGCCATCTCGAGCATGCCCTGAATGGTGCCGTCCTCGCCCCAGGGGCCGTGCAGGACCGGGAACACGACGTCGACCTCGCCGAGGGTCTCCGGCGGGCGGGACGGCTCGGAGACGACGAGGTCGGTGCCGTGCTCGACGCGCGAGAGCGTGACCGGTGCGCGGTCGCCGTCGACGCTGGGCAGCGTCCGGCTGCCGTCGAGCCGCAGCCGCTCGGGGTCACCGGACTCGAGGACCCAGCGGCCGTCGGTGGCGATGCCGATGGGCACGACGTCGTAGCGCTCGCGGTCGATGGCGGCGAGCACGCTGCCGGCGGACACGCAGGAGATCGCGTGCTCGGTCGAGCGGCCGCCGAACACGACGGCGACGCGCGGCCTGTCGCTGGGCCTGTCGCTGGACCCGTCGCTGGGGCTGGGAGTGCCGTTCACGGCGACGACCCTATCCTCGACGACATGGCTGACCCGACTCCCACGACGTCGACTCCCCCGGCGCCGAGCCCGTCCACGGTGGCGGTCACCGCCGGACGACCGCCCCACGAGCCCGACCAGCCGCTCAACGTGCCGATCACGATGGCCTCGACGTACGTCGCCGGTGGCGACCTCGAGTACGGCCGCTACGGCAACGCGACCTGGACGGCGTTCGAGGACGTGCTCGGTGAGCTGGAGGGCGG
>CALRVO020000385.1:0-4612 GCA_943371595.1 Sphingomonas paucimobilis | reverse complement strand
AGGAGGCCGCGGCGGCCCAGCGATCGTCGCTGCGCAGCGATCGTGGTCAGGTCGTGGGAGAGGCCGAGGTCGTGCTCCTCGACCGCGTCGGGTCCGTGGTCGTGTCCGTGCTCGTGGTGGCTCATGCCTCGAGCGTGCGGCCCGCTGCTGTGGGCCTGCTGTGCCGCGACCCGTCAGCCGCTGTAGAAGCTGTTGAGCAGCTCCTTGTTGTTGGCCTCGACCACGTTGCGCTTGACCTTCAGCGAGGGCGTCAGCTCACCGGACTCGATGGTGAGGTCGTCGTCGAGGATCTCCCACTTCTTGATGGTCTCCCAGCGGTTGAGCCGGGCGTTGAGCTGCTCGACGTAGTCGGCGACCAGGGCGTGCACCGCCTCGGAGGAGACGACCTCGGAGTAGGACTTGCCGGACATGCCGTTCTCGTCGGCCCAACCGGCCATGGCGTCGGGGTCGAGGGTGACCAGCGCGACGACGAAGTTGCGGTCGTTGCCGAAGACCATGAACTGGCTGGCGTAGGGGCAGATCGCCTTGAACTTCGCCTCGATCGCCGAGGGCGCGATGTACTTGCCGCCGGAGGTCTTGAAGAGGTCCTTGATGCGCCCGGTGATGGTCAGGAAGCCGTCGGCGTCGAGGGAGCCCTTGTCGCCGGTGTGGAGCCAACCGTCGGCGTCGAGCGCCTTGGCGGTCTCCTCGGGGTTGTTGTGGTAGCCGGCCATGATGTGGGGGCCGCGCAGCAGCACCTCGTCACCCTCGCCGATCTTGACCTCGCTGCCGGGCATGGCCTGCCCGACGGTGCCCATCTTGTAGGCCTCGGGGTGGTTGACCGTCGCGCCGGCGGCGTTCTCGGTCATGCCGTAGCCCTCGAGGATGAGGATGCCGGCGGCGTGGAACCACTGGGCGATCTCGGCGTTGAGCGCGGCCGAGCCGGAGATGAAGAACCGCACCCGGCCGCCGAACCGGTCGCGCACCTTGCTGAAGACCAGCTTGTCGAACAGGGCGTGCTGCACCTTCAGCGGCAGCGGCACGGACTTGCCGGCGAGGTTGAGGGCGTCGACCTTGGTGCCGACGGCGAAGGCCTGCTTGAAGATCTTCTCCTTCAGCCCGCCCTCGCTCGCGGTCATCGTGACGATGCGGGCGTGGGCCTTCTCGAAGATGCGGGGCGCCGCGCCCATGAACGTCGGCTTCACCACGCCCAGGTTGTCGACGATCTTGTCGACGCGACCGTCGATGGCGGTGGCGAAGCCGCAGGCCAGCTGGGTGGACAGCAGCACCTTGCCGAACGAGTGGGCCATCGGCAGCCACAGGAACTGCAGGTCGGTCTCGTCGAGGATGTTCTGCGCCTGGATGGCGGCCCCCTCGTAGACCCACGCCCGGTGGGTCAGCCGGACGCCCTTGGGCCGACCGGTGGTGCCGGAGGTGTAGATGAGGGTCGCGAGCTGGTCGGCCGGGATCTTCTCGGCGACCTGCGCGATGACGTCGGGGTGCTCGGCGAGGTAGGCGTCGCCGAGCTCGCCTAGCGCGTCCATCGTGATGACGTGGTCGCCGTCGGCGGTGCCGTCGAAGGTGATGACCTTGACCACGTCGGGCAGGTGGTCGGCCTGCTCGCTGAGCTTGGCCAGCTGGCTGTCGTCCTCGGCGAAGACGAAGCGCGACTCCGAGTCGCTGAGGATGTAGGCGGTGTCGTCGGCGTTGGTGCTCGGGTAGACGGTCGTGGTCGCCCCGGCGGCGCACATGATGGCGAGGTCGGCCAGGATCCACTCGTAGCGGGTGCCCGAGACGATCCCGACCCGCTGCTCGGGCTCGAGGCCCAGCGAGAGCAGACCAGCGGCGAGACGTGACACCTGGTCACCGGCCTGCCTCCAGGTCAGCGACTCCCACGCCTCCCCCCGGGGGAAGCGGAACGCCTCGGCGTCGGGCGACTTCTCGACCCGCTCGAGGAACTGCACCGCGACGTTCTGCGCGAGGGTGTCGACGAACGAGGCATCGTGGGTGACAGGCATGGCGAACTCCGGGTGACGGCCGAGACGGGTGGGGTTTCTGATGAGTAACCTAGATCACGCCCCCCACCGCACGACAGGGCCTCTCGTCATCGACTGGTGGGACCCTCGATCACCTCGGCGAACCACGACGCCACGGTGACGCCGGTACCGGGTCGGTGGACCACCTCGACGGGGTCGCCGGCACGCACCGTGCCGGGCACGACGACCCGCAGGTAGGCACCGGGACGCAGGTCCTGCGCGAACCGCTTGACCCAGGCCCGGTCGTCGTAGCCGTTGCGGCCCAGCCAGGCCTTGAAGGTGTGGCACGGCGTGCGGAACATCGCGACCTCGACGACCGTGTGCTCGCCGACCGGGTCACCGATGCGCCAGCGCTCGCCGATCTCGGCTCCGTTGACGTCGAGGCCCTCGGTGGTGAGGTTCTCCCCGAACATCCCGTCGGGCACCGGCAGCCCGAGGGTCTGCTCCCAGCGGTCGAGGTCCTCGCGGGCGAAGGCGTAGACGGCCTTGTCGGGGCCACCGTGGTGGCGCCGGTTGGAGACCTCGTCGCCGTCGAGGCCGAGCGGGCCGACCGCGACCGGACCGGCGACCGACGTCTTGTCGATCGAGGTCCTCCCGACGGTGACCCACGACGCGGGCCGTGGGCGGCCGACGTTGACCGAGCGGATGACTGACACCCCGCGATCCTCCCAGGACCGCCTCAGTCCTGCACCGCCTTTGCCACCGTGACGCACCGGGTGATCCAGCCGGCGTCGGGCGACACCTCCTCGAGCTCCCACAGCGCGTTGTGCAGCATCCGGACGACCACCCAGTCGCGGGCCCGGTCCTCGTCGAGGCCGGCGGCGTCGACCGTGGTGTGGAAGCGGCGTCGTACGCCGTCGCGCACGTCTCCCTCCAGCTCGTCCCAGCGGTTCCACAGCAGCGGCGCGACCTCGTAGTGCGGGTCGCCGCTGACCGGCTTGGGGTCGATGACCAGCCACGGCTCGCGGTCGGCGGCCAGCACGTTCTCGTAGTGCAGGTCGGTGTGGATCATCGTGCCGTCGGTCGCCTCGTCGGCGACGAACGCGCGCCCGAGGGAGACCGCCTGCTCGACCAGCCGGTGCGGCACCGGCGCGCTGCGCGGGAGCCGCCCCAGCCGGTCGGTCCACCGCTCGACGTACGTCGACAGGCGGCGCAGCTGGGGCGGTGCCGGCACGTGGATCCGGCCGTAGAGGCCCGCGACGACCTCGCACGCCTCGAGGTCCCACCGCTCGGTGAGGTCGGTGAGGTGCAGGCGCTCCAGGAGCATCGCGAAGCGGCGGGGGTCGGCCCGCAGCAGCTGGACGGCGCCGCCGCCGTGCCAGTGCTGAAGGGCAAGGTGCTCGTGCTCGGCCTCGTCGTGCGGCCAGCCGACCTTGAGCACGGCGGCCGTCCCGTCGGCGTCGCGCACAGGGACGACGACGGCGCAGCGCCCGTGCAGGACCTCGCCGTCGACCACCAGGTCCCACTCGCCCAGCAGGTCACGGAGCAGGCGGGGCAGGCCGCCCACCCACGACTCCCACGCCGGGCCGCGCGCGGCCATCGCGAGCACGGCCGCGGGGAGCTCCACCGTCATCGGGGGGACGACCTACTTCTTGCCCTTCTCGGACGAGCCGGCGCCGTCGTTGGAGAGCGCGGCCACGAAGGCCTCCTGGGGGACCTCGACGCGGCCGACCATCTTCATCCGCTTCTTGCCCTCCTTCTGCTTCTCGAGCAGCTTGCGCTTGCGGGTGATGTCGCCGCCGTAGCACTTGGCCAGGACGTCCTTGCGGATGGCGCGGATGTTCTCGCGGGCGATCACGCGGGCACCGATGGCGGCCTGGATCGGCACCTCGAACTGCTGGCGCGGGATGAGGTCCTTGAGCTTGCTGGCCATCATCACGCCGTAGCCGTAGGCGGCGTCCTTGTGCACGATCGCGCTAAAGGCGTCGACGGGCTCGCCCTGCAGCAGGATGTCGACCTTGACCAGGTCGGCGGCCTGCTCGCCGGAGCGCTCGTAGTCGAGCGAGGCGTAGCCCTTGGTGCGCGACTTCAGCTGGTCGAAGAAGTCGAAGACGATCTCGCCCATCGGCAGCGTGTAACGCATCTCGACGCGGTCCTCGGAGAGGTAGTCCATGCCGCCGAGGTTGCCGCGCTTGGTCTGGCAGAGCTCCATGATCGTGCCGATGTAGTCGCTCGGGCTGAGGATGGTGGCCTTGACGACGGGCTCGCGGACCTCGGAGATCTTCATCTCGGGGAACTCGCTGGGGTTGGTGACCTCGATGGAGGTGCCGTCCTCGAGGATCACCTCGTAGACGACGTTGGGCGCGGTCGAGATCAGGTCGAGGTCGAACTCGCGCTCGAGCCGCTCGCGGGTGATCTCCATGTGGAGCAGGCCGAGGAAGCCGACGCGGAAGCCGAAGCCCAGGGCGCCCGACGTCTCGGGCTCGTAGACCAGGGCCGCGTCGTTGAGCTGGAGCTTCTCGAGGGCCTCGCGCAGGTCGCCGTACTGGTCGCCGTCGATGGGGTAGAGCCCCGCGTAGACCATCGGGTTGGGGTGCTTGTAGCCGCCGAGCGCCTCGGTGGCGCCGTGGTGCTGGGTCGTGACGGTGTCGCCGACC
>CALRVO020000384.1:0-4617 GCA_943371595.1 Sphingomonas paucimobilis | reverse complement strand
ATCACCTGCAGGTACTCGGGAGCGCTCAGCGAGCGGCGTCTGCGACCCGCCTTGTGGAACTGCGCGCGCGTGAAGGGGAGGTTGGCATCGAAGGTGCCCGAGGTGACATCCGCGTCCATGGCGCAGCACCATGCCCTCGATCGCCGATCGCTGCGTCCGTCATCCACAGGCCTTCGGCGAGGGGTGCCCGCCCAGCGCGTGCAGGATCGTTCGATCGCGCGGTCCTGCACACTGCTCCGCGCTCACGACCCGTGCAGGATCGTGCGATCGCGCGATCCTGCACACCAGCCCGCGCGCCCCGAACCGACGCCGGGGGGGCGGGAGTCGGGGCGCGTGAGGCGCTCGTCAGCCGGAGACGGCGTGCGGGCTCTCGCCGGTGACGACGAAGACGACCCGGTTGGCCACGGAGACCGCGTGGTCGGCGATCCGCTCGTAGTAGCGACCCAGGAGCGCGATGTCGACGGCGGCCTCCACGCCGTGGTCCCAGTCGTCGGCGAGCAGCTCGGCGAAGCTGGTGCGGCGCAGCTGGTCCATCTCCTCGTCGTCGCGGGCCAGGGCCATGGCGGCCTCGACGTCGCGGCTGGTGATGATCGCCGCGACGCGGCGCACCATGTCCTCGGCGACGGCGGCCATCCGCTCGACGGTGGGGCGGGCGTCGTCGGGCACGGCGATCTCGGGCACCCGCAGGCGCGCGATCTTGGCGACGTGGACCGAGAGGTCGCCCATCCGCTCGAGCTCGCTGACCATCCGCAGGGCGGCGACCACGGTGCGCAGGTCGCCGGCGACGGGCTGCTGCAGGGAGAGCAGCTCGAAGGCGGCGTCCTCGACGCGCTCGCGGGCCCGGTCGATGTCGACGTCGGCGCTGATGACGCGCTCGGCGGTGACGACGTCGCCGGTCATCAGGGCCAGGGTGGCCTGGGCGACGGCGGCCTCGACCTGGCGGCAGATGGCGGCGAGGTCGTCGAAGACGGCCTGGAGCTGGTCGTGGAACTGTTCACGCATGGCCTGAGCCTAGGCGTCGCCACGGACCACCCTGACCGCTTCGGGTGAACGGCGGATGAACAGAGGGAAGTCACACGCAGGTCGGCCGGTCGCGGGCGACGCTCGCCGTACGATCGCGGCATGGACCCGACGACGCAGGCGTTCCTCGCCGCGGTCATCGGCGCCGTCGTGGCCGGCGGGGCCGTGCTCGCCTGGCACATCAGCGACCGTCAGCAGCACCAGCCGCAGACCGTCGACGAGCCGGCCGTGTCGGCCGCCGTGGCCGCCGTGCTGTCGGTGCTGCGCAGCAGCGCGGTGATCGTCGACGACTCCGACGTGGTCCTCAAGGCCTCCGCGCCGGCCTACGCCATGGGCCTGGTGCGCGGCACCTCCCTGGTCACCCCCGAGCTGGCCTCGCTGGTGTGCGAGGTACGCCGTGACGGCCAGATCCGCGAGACCGAGCTGGTGATGCCGCGCGTGCAGGCGCCCGCCCGCCACGTCACGGTCCGGGTCGCCCCCCTGGGCTCGCGCCTGGTGCTGGCGCTGGTCGAGGACCGCACCCGCGAGCGCCGCATCGAGTCCGTACGCCGTGACTTCGTCGCCAACGTCAGCCACGAGCTCAAGACCCCGGTGGGGGCGATCCGGCTGCTGGCCGAGGCCGTGCACGAGGCCTCCGACGACCCCGAGGCGGTCGAGCGCTTCTCCGACCGGATGCTGCTCGAGAGCGACCGGCTGACGGTGCTGGTCCAGCAGGTCATCGAGCTGTCGCGGCTGCAGGGCGACGAGCCGATCGACTCGCCCCTGCCGATGTCGCTCGACGAGGTGATCGGCCTGGCGGTCGACACCAGCGCGATCGACGCGGCCGCCAAGGGCATCTCGGTGGTGACCGGCGGCGAGCGCGGGCTCAAGGTCCTCGGCAACGAGGAGCAGGTGACGACCGCGGTGGCCAACCTGGTGGCCAACGCCGTGCACTACTCCGAGCCCGACTCGACCGTGCTGGTGACCAGCCGGGTCGAGGACGACTTCGTGGCGATCAGCGTCGTCGACCAGGGCATCGGCATCCCCCAGCTCGAGATGGACCGCATCTTCGAGCGCTTCTACCGCGTCGACCCGGCCCGGCACCGCTCCACCGGCGGCACCGGCCTCGGGCTCTCGATCGTCAAGCACGTCGCCGCCACCCACGGCGGCGAGGTGACGGTCTGGTCGGTCGAGGGCCAGGGCTCGACGTTCACGCTCACCCTCCCGCGTGCCGAGTCGCACGCCCCGCGTTCTGACTCAGGCGAGACGCAGTCGGCGTCCGCCCCCGAAACGAAGGACACCGCATGACCCGCGTACTCGTCGTCGAGGACGAAGAGAGCTACAGCGAGGCCCTCGCCTACATGCTCCGCAAGGAGGGGTTCGAGGTCGCCATCGCGGCCGACGGCAACGCCGCCCTCACCGAGTTCGACCGCAACGGCGCCGACATCGTGCTGCTCGACCTGATGCTCCCGGGCCTGCCCGGCACCGAGGTCTGCCGCCAGATCCGCACGTCCTCCAACGTCCCGGTGATCATGGTCAGCGCCAAGGACGACGAGGTCGACAAGGTCGTCGGTCTCGAGCTCGGCGCCGACGACTACGTGACCAAGCCCTACTCCCCCCGCGAGCTGGTCGCCCGGATCCGTGCGGTCCTGCGCCGCGGCCAGGACCCCGACCTGCTGCCCGACACCCTCGAGGCCGGCCCGGTCCGCATGGACGTCGAGCGCCACGTCGTCACCGTCGACGGCCACGAGCAGCGGCTGCCGCTCAAGGAGTTCGAGCTCCTCGAGATGTTCCTGCGCAACCCCGGCCGGGTGCTCACCCGCGGCCAGCTGATCGACCGGGTCTGGGGCTCCGACTACGTCGGCGACACCAAGACCCTCGACGTCCACGTCAAGCGGCTGCGCGCCAAGCTCGAGCCCGACCCGGGCGAGCCCAAGTACCTCGTCACCGTGCGCGGTCTGGGTTACAAGCTGGACCTCTGAGGTCCCACGCCCTCCCAGCGCGACGCTCTGGCAGCAAACCACCCAACCACGTCCGATATCCGCTGGGCGCCGGTCATCGGCGTCCGTAGTGTTGGGTCGTGACACAGACGCGCGAGACCCCGGCGACCACGGCTCCCCCGAGCTGGCTGCCGTTGACCGCCGTCGGGGTCACGCTGGTGCTGTGGGCCTCGGCGTTCGTCGCGATCCGCCACCTCGGCGGCGACTTCTCGGCCGGCCCGCTCTCGCTGGGTCGTCTCGTCGTGGGGTCGCTGGCCCTGGCGGGCTTCGCGCTCAGCCGCGGCGTGCCCCGCCCGACCGGGCACCAGTGGGTCTCGCTGGTGGCCATCGGCGTGCTGTGGTTCGGGGTCTACAACGTCGCCCTCAACGAGGGCGAGCAACGCGTCGACGCAGGCACCGCCGCAATGCTGATCCAGGTCTCGCCGGTGCTCATCGCGGTGCTCGCGGCGATCTTCCTGTCCGAGAGGTTCACGCCACAGCTCGTCGCCGGGCTGACCCTGGCGTTCGGCGGGGTCGCGGTGATCGGCCTCTCCGGCTCCCCCGACGGTGACCGCGACCTGGTCGGGGTCGGGCTGGTGCTGCTCGCCGCCGTCGTCTACTCCGTCAGCCTGGTGCTGCAGAAGCCGCTCGTGGCCCAGCTCCCCGCCGTCCACGTGACCTGGCTGGCCTGCACCATCGGCGCCGTCGCCTGCCTGCCGTACGCCGGCACGCTGGTCGCCGAGGTCGGCGACGCGCCCGCGTCGTCGGTGTGGTGGCTGGTCTACCTCGGGGTCTTCCCGACCGCGATCGCCTTCACCACCTACGCGTTGGCGCTGCAGCACATGACGGCCTCGAGCCTGGGCGTGACGACCTACATCGTGCCGGTGCTCGCGATCGTGATGAGCCTGGTCTTCCTCGACGAGGTGCCACCCGGCCTGGCCTACGTCGGCGGGGCCCTCGCCCTCGTCGGGGTCGCGGTCGCCCGGCGTACGGCGCGGACGCGGCCCACGCCGCCGACCTGAGCGCCGAAAACCGGGACCGAGTCGGTCGTGCGGATCCCTCAGGACCAAGAGCTCACCAGCCGATAACCAGGTGAAGCAGGCACCTCCACCCCCCACCGGAAAGCCCTCACCCCCATGTCGCTTCCCCTGGTCCTGGTCCCCCTCGGTCTCGGGCTCGTGGTGGCCCTCGTCCTCCTGGTCCACCACCGTCGCCGGACGGAGGCCGGCACTGCGCGTGCTGGCAGCACAGCAGACGACCTCGTCAGCGCTCTGGTCGTCGAGCTCGCCGTGACCCCGGAGGCGGTCAAGCACCGCCGCCGCGCCCGCCCGGCCCGGCCCGCGGCAGCCGCTCCAGCCCCGGTCGCGCCCGCGACTCCCGTCGCCCCCCTCACCCCTGCCGCCACTCCCGCGAGCGGTCCCGCGGCGCCGACACCGCCGGCGGCGCCGTCGACCTCGGCCTCCGAGGTCTGGTCCGAGCGCCGTAGCCCATACGCCTCATCACCGGCCGGCAAGCACCGGATCGCCCTGCCCGACGACGACGCCGACCTCGACATCCGCTGGCGTCCCGTGGAGCAGTCGGTCGGGACCGCGCACGGCACTGCCACCCCTCTGGCCCGGGCCACCCAGGTCTCGATCAC
>CALRVO020000383.1:0-4627 GCA_943371595.1 Sphingomonas paucimobilis | reverse complement strand
AGATCGAGGCCCGCAAGCGCCGCCTCGGCATCCTCTCCTACGACGACCTGCTCACCCAGCTCGCCGCCGCCCTCGAGGCCGACGACTCCCCGGCCCGCACGCGCATGCGCGAGCGCTGGTCGATCGTGCTCGTCGACGAGTTCCAGGACACCGACCCGGTCCAGTGGCAGGTCCTCGACCGGGCCTTCAGCGGCGTCGCGACGATGGTGCTGATCGGCGACCCCAAGCAGGCCATCTACGCCTTCCGCGGCGGCGACGTCACGACCTACCTCGAGGCGGCCGCGACGGCCACCACCCAGCAGACCCTCGGGGTCAACTGGCGCAGCGACGCCGACCTGCTCGACGCCTTCCAGGCGCTGCTGGCCGGCGCCCGGCTCGGCAGCGAGCGCATCGTCGTACGCCCCGTGACCGCGCACCACCAGGAGCGCCGGCTCGCCGGGGCCCCGGTCGAGGCGCCCCTGCGCCTGCGCGTGGTGCGCCGCGACACCTTCGGCAAGGGCCCGCGGGCGTCCCTGCCGGTCGCCGACGTCCGCCCGCACGTCGCGCGCGACCTCGCCCTCGACGTCCGCCGGCTGCTCAACGCCAGGCCCACCTTCGACGGCACGCCGCTCGAGCCCGAGCACGTCGCGGTCATCTGCTACCGCCACGCCGACCTCGCCGCCGCCCAGCGCGCGCTCCACGAGGTCGGGGTGCCGGCGGTCATCGCCGGGGGCGGCAGCGTCTTCGCCACCCCGGCCGCGGTCGAGTGGCTGACCCTGCTCGAGGCGCTCGAGCAGCCCCACCGCAGTCCGCGCGTGCGCGCGGCCGCGCTGACCTGCTTCCTCGGCCACACCGCCCGCGACC
Organism: Sphingomonas paucimobilis; assembly: GCA_943371595.1. Lineage (GTDB taxonomy): Bacteria > Actinomycetota > Actinomycetes > Propionibacteriales > Nocardioidaceae > Nocardioides. The sequence goes on along the minus strand of CALRVO020000383.1, from coordinate 3,784 downwards.
TCGCCGAGGGCGGCGACGCGCTCACCGACGAGGTCGCCGAGACGCTGCGCCACTGGGTCGAGGTCGTCGAGCGCCGTGGGGTCGCCGCGGTGCTCGAGGCCGCTTCGGCCGGGGGCCTGCCCGCCCGGGTGCTGGCCGAGATCGGTGGCGAGCGACGGTTGACCGACCTGCGCCACATCGGCGAGGCCCTCCACGAGGTCGCCCAGGCCGAGCACCTCGGGCTCGTCTCGCTGCTCGCGTGGCTGCGCGAGCAGGTCGCCGAGGGGCGCGCCGGGCGCGGCGCCGAGCGCACCCGCCGCCTCGACTCCGACGCCGCCGCGGTCCAGCTGGTCACCATCCACGCCAGCAAGGGCCTCCAGTACCCCGTCGTCTACCTGCCCGCGCTCGCCGACCGCCACGTGCCCAAGCCCACGCGCCCGCTGTTCCACGACGCCGAGGGCCAGCGCTGCCTCGACGTCGGCGGGGCCGGCCCCGAGTGGGGCGACCACGTGCGGCGCTGGGCCGACGAGGAGGCCGGTGAGTGGCTGCGCCTCCTCTACGTCGCCCTCACCCGCGCCCAGGCCCAGGTCGTCTGCTGGTGGGCCCCCACCAAGAACGCCGTCGCCTCACCACTGCACCGTCTGCTGCTGCGCGCCGCCGGCGAGACCGAGGTGCCCGAGGCGCCGCCGGTGCCCACCGACGACGAGGTCGTCGCGCTCTTCGGGGCGTGGCGCGACCGCGGGGGGCCGTCGCCCGAACCGTCCCACTGGCCCGACCCCGGCCCCGACCCGCACCAGGAGCCCGTCGCCGGGCTGACCACCCGGCGCTTCGACCGGTCGGTCGACACCACCTGGCGCCGCACGTCCTACTCCGCGCTCAGCACCGTCGAGACGGTCGCGACCGCGGGCGTCGGCAGCGAGCCCGAGGTCACCGCCAAGGACGACGAGGAGGTCGAGGCGCTGCCCGAGGCCGGCGGGGTCGGTGTCGGCGACAGCGTGGCCTCGCCGATGGCCGACCTGCCCGTCGGTGCGACCTTCGGCTCGCTGGTCCACGCCGTCCTCGAGCACGCCGACCCCGACGCCCCCGACCTGCGCGACGAGCTGCTCGAGCACATCGACGAGCAGCTGCTGCGCTGGCCGGTCGACCTCGACCGCGAGGTCCTCGCCGACGCCCTGGTCGCCGTGTGCGACACCCCGCTCGGGGCCGAGGTCGGCGGCCGCACGCTGCGTGAGGTGCCGCTGCGCGACCGGCTGCGCGAGATGGACTTCGAGCTCCCCCTGGCCGGCGGTGACCTCGCGGCCGACGACTCGGGCCCCACCCTGGGCGACCTCGCCCCGCTGCTGCGCACGCACCTGCCGGCCGACGACCCCGTCCGCGGCTACGCCGAGGCGCTGGCCGTCCCGGCCCTGGGCGGGCAGAGCCTGCGCGGCTACCTCACCGGCTCGGTCGACGTCGTGCTCCGCGTCGGCACGCCGGCCGACCCGTCGTTCCTCATCGTCGACTACAAGACCAACTGGCTCGGCCCGCGCGACGAGCCGTTGACCGCCCACGCCTACCGGCCCGAGGCGCTCGCCGCCGCGATGACCCACTCCGACTACCCCCTGCAGGCGCTCCTCTACGCGGTCGTCCTCCACCGCTTCCTGCGCTGGCGCCAGCCCGGCTACGACCCCGCCCGCCACCTCGGCGGCGTGCTCTACCTCTACCTGCGTGGGCTCTGCGGGCCCGAGACCCCGCTGGTCGACGGCCGCACCTGCGGGGTGTTCGTGTGGCGACCCCCGGTGGCGCTGCTCGAGGCCGTGTCCGACCTGCTCGACGGGGAACGCCCATGACCACGACCCAGCCCGAGCCCTGGGCCCGCCACGACCGCCGGCTGGCCGCCGGCGCGGCCGGCCTGCTCGCCGAGCTCAACGCCGCCGGGGTGCTCGAGGCCGGCGACGTCCACGTCGCCTCCCGCGTCGGTGACCTCGGTGGCGAGACCGACGAGACGGTGCTGCTCGCCGTGGCCCTCGCGGTGCGCGGGGTCCGGCACGGCTCGGTGTGCATCGACCTCACGACCGTCGCGGCCCTCGCCGACGACCTGCCCTGGCCCGAGCCCGTCGCCTGGACGACGACCGTCGCCGGGTCGCCCCTCGTGGCCGCCGGCGTGCTCCGTCTCGAGGGCACCCTCGTCTACCTCGACCGCTACCACCGTCTCGAGCAGCAGGTCTGCGACGACCTGCTCACCCGGCTGGCCTCCACCCCGCCGACCGTCGACGCCGCGGCCCTCGCCGCCGCCCTGGCCCGGGTCCGCGGCGAGCACTTCAGCCCCGAGCAGGAGCGGGCCGCCGTGCAGGCGGTCCACCAGACCACCACGGTGCTCACCGGGGGCCCCGGCACCGGCAAGACCACGACCGTCGCCCGGATGCTCGTGCTGCTCGCCGACCAGGCCCGGGTGCGCGGCGACCGGCTCTCGATCGCCCTCGCGGCGCCCACCGGCAAGGCCGCCACCCGCCTGCAGGAGGCCGTGCTCGACGAGCTCTCCCGGCTCGACCCCGCCGACCGTGACCTGGTGGGCCGGCCCGAGGCCCTCACCCTCCACCGGTTGCTCGGTTGGCGCCCCGACAACACCACGCGCTTCCGCCACGACCGGCACAACCGCCTCAAGTACGACCTGATCGTCGTCGACGAGTGCTCGATGGTCGAGCTCACGATGATGGGCCGCCTGCTCGAGGCCGTGCGCCCGCAGTCGCGCCTGGTGCTGGTGGGTGACCGGTTCCAGCTCACCCCGGTCGGTGCGGGCGCGGTGCTCTCCGACGTCGTCACCGGCTACGAGGGTGCGGTCGGGTCACCGGTCGCGTCGCTGACCGAGAACCACCGCTCCACCGAGGACATCAAGGCGCTCGCCGCGGCCCTGCGCGACGGCGACCCCGACGAGGTCGTCGCGGTGCTGCGCCGCGGAGGTGACGAGGTCGAGTTCGTCGAGACCGACGACCCGGGCCCGGCGCTCCACGCCGACACCCTCGCCTCCGCGCTCGCCGTCCGCCACGCCGCCGAGGCCGGCGACCCCGTCGCGGCCCTCGCGGCCCTCGACCGCCACCGGCTGCTGTGCGCCCACCGCGAGGGTCCCTACGGCGTACGCCACTGGAACCGGCAGGTCGAGCGCTGGCTCGCCGAGGCGACCGGCACCCCGATCTACGGCGAGTGGTACGTCGGCCGGCCGATCCTGGTCACCAGCAACGACTACGCCCTCGAGGTCTACAACGGCGAGACCGGGGCCGCGGTCCTCGGGGCCGACGGGCGCCTGCGGGCGTGGGTGTCGGGCTCGGAGCGGCTGCGCGACTACGCGCCCGGTCGCCTCGACGCCGTCGAGACGATGCACGCGATGACCATCCACAAGAGCCAGGGCAGCCAGGCCGAGCGGGTCACCGTGCTGCTGCCCGACGAGTCGTCGCGACTGCTGACCCGCGAGCTGTTCTACACCGCCGTCACCCGCGCCCAGGAGCACGTGCGCATCGTCGGCTCCGAGGCGGCCGTCCGGGCCGCGGTCACCCAGCAGGCCCAGCGCGCCTCGGGCCTGTCGGGCCGTCTGGCCGCCGCTCGCCACGCGGACGACGGCAACGGCGCCGAAACGTGGGGCGGTTAGGGTCGGCCAATGCCGTTCCTGCTGCGCGTCGAGCTGCCCGACGTCCCCGGGTCCCTGGGACGCCTGGCCTCGGCGATCGGTATGGCCGGCGGTGACATCGAGGCGATCGAGATCGTCGAGAAGCGCCACGACGACGGCACCGCCATCGACGACGTCATGCTCGACACCGAGCCCGGCATCATG
>CALRVO020000382.1:0-4638 GCA_943371595.1 Sphingomonas paucimobilis | reverse complement strand
TCGGGCCGGCTGACCTGCACGGTGCCGTCGGCGGCCTCGAGGACGGGCGCCGCACCGAGCTCGCGCAGGCGGGGGAGCAGCACGTCGACGGGGGTGCTGCTCACCACCACGGTCGGGGCGATGCGCCGCAGGCCGAGCGTGCGGGCCTTCGGGTGGTGCAGCAGCTCGCTGAGCGCCGCCTCGTCGTCGGCGCGCAGGAACGACTCGGCCGCGCCGATCCGCACCCGGCCGAAGGTGCGGACGGTGTCGTCGACGAGATAGGTCAGCGGCTGGGGGACCGGGGTCCGCGAGACCGAGCCGAGGAAGTCGTGCAGCTCGACCGCGGTCCAACCCACGTCGAGCGCGCGGCGCACGGAGGCGGAGGTGAAGCGGTAGGTCGTCGCTCCGCCGCGGGACTCGACGTCGGCGACCAGCTGCAGCTGACGGGCCAGCGCCGACTCGAGCGGACCGGGGGCGACCGCGGTCAGGTCGGCCTGCAGCAGCACGTGGTCGACGGGCTCGGGCATCAGCGCGGCCAGGCGGTCCTCGGGGTCGCCACCGTCGACCAGCGCCCGGGCGTAGGAGGCGATGCCGTCGAGACCGGTGACCCCGAGCGCGGCGGCCTCGGTCATCGTCCAGGCGACCTGCTGGGTGCGTGAGCGGGGTCGCCGCGGGCGGTGCCAGGCGACCTGCTCGACCAGGGACGGCAACCCGGTCGTGGCCGCCAGCACCACCCCGGGAGGCAGGGTGGCGAGCGCGGCGAGGGTGCCGGCGCGCGACTCGGCCATCGAGTACGACGCCAGCTCGGGCGCCAGCGCGTTGCGGGCCTTGCCGGCCTCGTCGCGGGTGCCGACGAGCGCGGGGAGACGCGGGCTGGTCAGCCAGGCCCGGGCCAGCACGACCCACCGCGCGGCCGGCGGCTCGTCGAGCCAGGTGTCGAAGGCGTCGGTCGGCACCCACACCTGGTCGCCGGTGGCGTCGGCGCGACCGGCCAGCAGCCCGGCCACCGCGCACGTCTCGACGACCAGGGCTGCGGTGGGCTGGTCGACCGCGAGCAGGGTGGTGACGGCCTTGAGGTCGCGCACGCCCAGCCCGCCGCTGCGCAGCACCCCGGGCGGGTGGGCGCCCCAGTGGTCGAGCAGCAGCTCGACGCGGCGGACGAGCTCGAAGGCGGCCCCGGCGGCCACCTTGTCGACCAGGTCGGAGGACCGCTCGGCGGTCGCGATCGGGGGCACCGCGTCGACCGGCTCGGTCGTCGTGTGCCCGCCGCGCAGGGCGATGCCGACCTCGCCGGGCAGCTGCACCACCCCGGGCGCAGCGGGCTTGGGCACCAGCAGCCGTCGCGACACGAGCTCCTCGGCGGGCGTCCCCGCGTCGGCGGGCAGCACCGTCATGCGGGCCGAGCCGGCCGTCGCCTCGCCGCCGTGCTCGGCGACGTGCTCGAGCAGCGCCCGGGCCGCGGGGGAGATCTCGTCGAGGCGGCGGGCCACCTCGGCGGGCGGCAGGGCCTCGGGGGAGCGGGGTCGCAGGCCCGACGCACCCGGTCCGGTGCCCAGCGCGTCGGCCGCCCCGGACACCGCCCGCAGGCCGCCCCGGCTCTCCCACACGAGGGCCAGGTCGAGCAGTCGCGAGAGGGTCGCGTCGACAGCCGAGGGCTGGGCGTGGATGATGCTGCGCACGTCGGCGGCCGTGGTTTGGCCGGCGACGACCAGGGCATCAAGGACCGAGAGCTCGAGGCGGGTCAAGGTGTCGAGCGCTCGCGCCAGCGACGCCCGGACCGTGGCCCGCGACGCGAGCTGACCGAAGTCGTGAGGGGCGGGTGTGGTGAGGTCAGGACGGGCCGTCAGGAGGCTGGCGAGCCGATCGTCGCTCCAGCCGCGCAGCTGGTCGGCGAGCGAGCGGTGTCCCGTGTCGTCCCTCGTGCTCACCTGTCCCACGGTAGGGCCACCCTCATGAGTGGCGTCGAGCTGCACCACGGAGCCGCCACCGACGTGGGTCGGGTGCGCCGCATCAACGAGGACGCCTTCCTCGTCGCCCCGCCCGTCTTCGTGGTCGCCGACGGCATGGGTGGCCACGACCGCGGCGACGTCGCCAGCCGGATCGTGGTCGAGGAGTTCGGGCGGCTGGCCGACGACGGCTACGACCCCGCGCGCGGTCCGGAGGTCATCGCCGAGACGCTGCTGCAGGCCCAGGCCAGGATCGCGGCGTACGACGACCAGCAGCGCGCCGGCGGGGCGCAGGACTTCGCCGCCGGCACCACCGCGGTCGTCGCGCTGCTCATCGAGCAGTCCACCGAGACCAAGTGGCTGCTGGCCAACCTGGGTGACTCCCGCATCTACCGGCTCGTCGACGGGCTCCTCGAGCAGGTCAGCGTCGACCACAGCGTCGTCCAGGAGCTCGTCGAGGCCGGCGTCATCACCGCCGACGACGCCGCGGTCCACCCCGAGCGCCACATCATCACGCGGGCGCTGGGCGGCCGCGGTCGCGCCGACGCCGACTTCTTCGTGCTGCCGCTGTCGGGCGCCGAACGGCTCATGCTCTGCTCCGACGGGGTCAGCGGCATGATCGACGACGCCGTCATCGGCGACATCCTGGCCCGCGCCTCCGACCCGCGCGACGCGGCCGACCAGGTCGTGGCGGCCGCCGTCGCGGCCGGAGGACGTGACAACGCGACGGCCGTCGTCGTCGATGTGGTGGGATTGGCCGACGACCGACCCTACGACTCCGACGCGCAACGAGTGAGTCTCGAGCAGAAGCTGGGAGCCCTGCCATGAGCGAGCTGCCCCCCGGGGCGCCCACGGGCACCTGGTCCTACCGCCCCGGATCGTGGTTCGGCGTCTTCGGTGCCGCCACCACCCTCCTGCTGCCGGCCTCCGAGAAGGCCCGCGTGGCCGCGCTGTGGTCGCGGGTCGACGACGGCGCCGGCTTCGACGACGTCCTCGACGCCCTGCTGCAGTCCGGCCTCGGCTCGCTGCCCGGGTTCGTCCTGGTCGGCAGCGGCGAGGGCCCGACCAAGATCCTGGTGCGCGGCGCCTCGGTCACCGCGACCGTCGTCGCCGGCGGCGAGACCGTCGAGCTCGACGGCTCGACGGTGCTGACCTGGGTCGAGCGCACCCTGCCCGAGGTCACCTCGCTGAGCGTCGTCGTCGACGGTGGCGATCCCGAGGCCGCCGACCTGCCGATCCACGGCGGCCTGGTCCGCGTCGGCCGCGTCGACCACCCGCCGTACGTCGACCGGCCCGAGCCCGCGCCGCCCGCCGCGGTCGTCGAGCCCGAGCCCGAGGCCGAGCCCGAGGCCGAGCCCGAGGCCGAGCCCGAGGCACCGGTCGAGGACGGTGCGGTCGCGGACGCCGTGGCGCCCTCCCCGCTCGACGACCCGCTCAGCGACCCGCTCGGTGCGCCCCGCGAGGCCGAGCCCGACCTGGCCGCGACCGAGCTGATCGACCTCTCCGCCACCGACGAGGTCGTCGACGCGGCGGGCGAGCCGTCGCCGCTCGACGACGACGGTGACACCACCAACATGGGCACCCCGCCCCCTCCTCCGGGTCTCCCGCCGATCCCGTCGGCGGCGGTCCTGCCCCCGACCCCGCCGGCCTGGCCCGGGAGCGCCCCGTTGCCGCCGCCCCCGCCCCCGCCGCCGTTCGTGCCGCCCACCGACGCCCCGCCCCCGCCGCCCGAGCCGCCGGTGGTGCCCGAGGTCGAGCCCGGCGAGCCGGCGGTCGGCGGCCACGACGAGGTCGACCACGACGGGATGACCCAGATCGGGGTCAACGCCGACGAGTTCGCCCGCCCGCTGCCCGGCATCCCCGGCCAGCCCATGGCCGCCGGCGTCGGGCGCTCGGTCGCGCGCCTGGTCATCTCCCACGGCGAGACGGTCGACGTCGACCGGGTGGTCCTGGTCGGCCGGGCCCCCGAGGCCCGCCGGTTCACCTCGACCGACCAGCCGCGCCTGGTCACGGTCCCGAGCCCGTTGCACGAGATCTCCTCGACCCACGTCGAGATCCGCCCCGGCTCGGGGGCCGACCACGGCAGCGCCGTCGTCACCGACATGGGCTCCACCAACGGCACGGTCCTGGTCCAGCCCGGGCTGGCCCCCGAGGAGCTCAAGCCCGGCATCGCCGTCCAGCTGATCCCCGGCGCCGTGATCAACCTCGGCGACGGCGTCACGATCCAGGTCACCCGCCCTTGACGGACCGTCGATGAGCACCCAGACCGACCCCACGGCGACGACCTACCCGGCCGCCGAGCTCGACCGCCGCTTCTACGCGTTCGCGGTCGACCGGCTCGTGGCCTGGGGCCTGTTCGCCGGCGCCGCCTACCTGGCGTGGCGCTTCTTCCTCGACGACGGCGACGTGCTGCCCGGCGTCGCCGTCATCGTCGCGACCGTCCTCGTGGTCTCGCTGGTCTACGCCGTGCTGCTCGGCGCGGCCGGCACCTCACCCGGCAAGGCCCTGGTCGGCCTGCGGGTGGTGCGGGCCGACGACGGGCGCCCGATCGGGTTCTCCAAGGCGCTGGTCCGCACCGCGGTGCTCGGCATGTTCACGCTGCCGACGGTGGGCCTCGGGCTGGCGACCCTGGCCTGGACCGCGGTGATGGACCCCGGTGGCCGCCGTCGCGGCGGCCACGACCGGATGAGCGACGCCGTCGTGGTCGACGTAC
>CALRVO020000381.1:0-4681 GCA_943371595.1 Sphingomonas paucimobilis | reverse complement strand
GTCTCGTGACGGTCGCGGGCGACCTCCTCGACCACCGTGGACGCGGCCTGGGCGCACCGGCTGCGGTCGCGGGCGACCTCCTCGACCACCGTGGACGCGGCCTGGGCGCACCGGCTGCGGTCGCGGGCGACCTCCTCGACCACCGTGGGGTCAGGCTGCGTGCACTGGCCGCGGTCGCAGGCGACCTCCTCGACCACCGTGCGGCCCGGGTGGGCCGCTTACAAGAGACCTACGGGTTTCGTCACTCCCGGGGGTCGGCTCTGGCTGGAGCGGACGGGTCCTGGCTGAGGTATCGAACGGGCTTGTCGAGCGACTCCGCGTAGGCGATCTCCCGCCGGGTCGACTCGCCCAGGTAGCCGCCGGGGTCCACGACGTACACCTCGTCGGCCATCCGGATCTTGTGGAGGTGCAACCGGCCGAGCTGCCCCTCCAGGTCCCTGCTGTCGGCCGTCCAGTCGTAGTCCGGGAGGTCGGGGAGGCGGAACATCCCGAGGCTGATCACGACGCACCCCTGGAGCGTGAGCCGCTGGTTGGCCTCGGCGAACTCAGCCTCGAACCTGGTCGAGCCGCACAGCGTGACCACCCTCGGCCCGCTCTCGGCCCCCGCCCGCGTCAGGGTCCCGCCTCGACGATCCGCCGGACGTCGGCGAGGTCGAGGTCGAAGGGCCCGATCCGGGTCAGCACCCACGTGGCGCCCCGGTCGAGCCAGGGGCGCGGGTCCTGCTCCGGTTGCAGGTCGACCACGACCTCGAAGCCGGGCGCGGGGTCGTGCTCGGCGAGGCCACCCGTCACCTCGAGGAGGTCGTCGGGTCCGTCCAGGCCGATGACGAAGAAGCCGTCGTACCTCGCGGCCCGCCGCAGTGGCGCCCGGTTGCCGAACCGACCCGCCAACCAGATCGGTACGGCGGGCGCAGGCAGGAAGCGGGCACCGCGCACCGTGTAGTGCTCCGAGACGTGGTCGACCGGCTCGCCGCCCAGCAGCCCGGTGAGCACCTCGAGGCCCTCGTCGAGCATCCGGCCCCGGGTCCGCGGGTCCGTCTCGTCGCCGAAGTCACCGAACTCGCCCACCCAGTCGTCACCCAGGCCCAGCCCCAGCACGAGTCGCCCGCCGGACAGCACGGCCAGGCTGGCGGCCTGCCGGGCCAGCACCTGCGGTCGGCGCCGCGCCAGCGGGGTCACCATCGGGCCGAGCAGCATCCGCTCGGTCCGCATCGCGACCGCCGCGCAACAGGTCCACACGTCGGCGATCGCCGTGACCTGCTCGCCGTACTGCAGGTGGTCCCAGACGAAGAAGCCGTCCCAGCCGGCCGCCTCCGCTGTGGCCGCGAGGTCACCGACCACCCGCGGGTCGGCGAGGGCGTCGAAGGGGGCGACGAAGAGCCCCCGGCGTGCGGCTCCCACGATCACCCGGCGCGCAGCGTGTCGGCGAAGAACGCGAGGACTCGGTCGACGCCCTCCTGCTGGCGGTGCGCGGTGACCGTCGAGTGCTTGCGGCCGGGGAACTCCACGCGGATGAACGCGTCACCGATCTCGCGGGTCAGCCGGTCGAAGCGGGTGCCGGTGGCGGGGTCCTTGTCGTACTGCAGGCCGAGCACCTGGCACCCGGCGGCGGCCCGCTGCTTGACGGTCGCGAGGTCGGCGTCGGAGAGGTTGAGGTCGTCAGCGCGGGCCTTGCCGATCGGGAACGGTGCCGACGGCTGGCACAGCACCGGTGCGGCGACGGCGTCGTCGACCATCATGGCGAGCGCGAAGCCACCGGTGAAGCACATGCCGAGCGCCCCGACGCCCGGGCCTCCCAGCTCGGCGTGCAGCTCACGGGCGAGGCTGCGCAGCCAGCCGGCGACCGGGCTGGTCTCGCGGGTGGCCAGCTTGGTGAACTCCTTGCTCACGCACACCTGGCGCAGGGTGCCGGCGATCGCCAGCGGGCCGGCGCCCGTCTCGGGCTTGCCGAACAGGTGAGGCATCACGACGGTGAAGCCGGCGGCCACGACCTCCTCACCGAAGCCGATCACGTCGGCGGTCAGCCCGGGGATCTCGTGGATCACGATCACACCGGGTCCCGAGCCCTTGCGGTAGGTCGGGTGCGTGGTGCCGTCGGCGTCGGTGTGCTCGCCGAGGGTCCAAGAGGTGAGGAGGCTCATGGGGGTGAATCTAGGGGCAGGGCGTGCCCTCTAGGTTTCAAGACATGGCCGACCGACACGTGCGTCTCGTGCTGCCCCACCAGCTCTTCGAGTCGCACCTCGACGCCGACGAGGGCACGACGTTCGTGCTGGTCGAGCACGACCTGCTCTTCCGTCAGTACCGCTTCCACCAGCAGAAGCTGGTGCTGCACCGCGCCAGCATGCGGCGCTTCGCCGATCGGTTGCGCGAGGGCGGCTTCGACGTCGAGGCGGTCGAGACCGACGGCCGCACCACCTCGCGTGCGGCGCTCGCCCGGACGATCACGGCGCTCGCCCCCACCTCGGTGACCGTCTACGACGTCGTCGACGACTGGCTGAGCCAGGACCTCACCCACGCCCTGGCCGACGCCGGCCACGAGCTCACCGCCGACGAGGTGCTCGAGACCCCCAACTTCCTGACCACCCGCGCGCAGGTCGCCGACTTCTTCACCGGCCGCCGCTCGCGGATGAGCGCCTTCTACGAGTACCAGCGTCGCCGCCTCGATGTGCTGATGGACGGCGACCAACCGGCCGGCGGGCGGTGGTCCTTCGACGAGGACAACCGCAAGAAGCTGCCCAAGGCCCACCCCGTGCCGCCCGCAGACCCGGCCCCGGTCGCGCACGACCGCGACGCGCACGTCGAGGAGGCCATCGCCTGGGTGACGCGGGCGTTCCCCGCCAACCCGGGCCGCGCGGCGTCGTTCGCCTGGCCGACCAGCCACGCCGAGGCCGAGGCCGGCCTCGAGCAGTTCCTCGCCGACCGCTTCCACGAGTTCGGCCCCTACGAGGACGCCCTGTCCACCGAGCACCCGTTCGTCTTCCACTCGCTGCTGACCCCGGGCCTCAACATCGGGCTGCTGTCGCCGCACCACGTGCTCGACCGGGCCCTCGAGGTGGGGGAGCGCAACGACGTGCCGCTCGCGAGCCTGGAGGGCTTCGTGCGCCAGGTCATCGGCTGGCGCGAGTACATGCGGGCGACGTACGTCGTGCAGGGGCGTCGGATGCGCAGCCGCAACCACCTGGCCCACTCACGTCCGCTCGGCGAGGGCTGGTGGACCGCCGAGACCGGGCTGGCCCCGGTCGACCACGTGGTCGACCGGGTGCTCGAGCACGGCTACGCCCACCACATCGAGCGGTTGATGGTGCTCGGCAACGCGATGTGCCTGCTGCGCGCCGACCCCGACGCGGTCTACGAGTGGTTCATGGAGATGTTCGTCGACGCCTACGACTGGGTGATGGTGCCCAACACCTACGCGATGAGCCAGTTCGCGTCGGGCGCGTCGATCACGACCAAGCCCTACGTCTCGGGCAGCAACTACCTGCGCAAGATGAGCGACTACGGCTCGGCCGGGTGGGGCCGCGACTGGCAGGACGACTGGGACGCCCTCTACTGGACGTTCGTGCGCGATCACCGCGACGTGTTCGAGGCCAACGGTCGCTCGCAGTTCGTCACCAGCGCCTACGACAGGATGGACGCCGCCAAGAAGGCCGCGCACACCAAGCGCGCCTCGACCTGGTTGGCCTGACGGCAGGTCACTCCTCGGGGGCGATGAGCTCCAGGTTGATGTCGTCGGGGTCCTGGAAGGACAGGATCGACATGCCCGAGCCGGTCAACGAGTGCACGCCGCCGTTGACGACACCGGCGGCGTCGAGCCGCTCGGCCGCCGCGGTCAGGTCGGCCTTGGTGGCCACGGCGAACGACACGTGGTCGAGGCCGACCCGGGTGGAGTCGAATCGCTCGCCGGCCTGCGCGACGGGCCGCAGGCCGAAGAGCTGGCCCTCGATCTCGAAGATGCAACCGCCGTAGAACCGCTGCGGGTCCTCCGAGACGCCGGGCTCGCCCTGGTGCTCAGTGGCGTCGATCGCCGGGTCGCGACCGAACAGCGTGGAGTAGAAGTCCTTGGAGCGTCCGATGTCGGTCACGGTGACGCGGACGTGGTGGATCCCCTGCAGCGGGGCGATCGGCGTGGAGTCGGCCATGCGTCCACCCTGACGCGCTGGTTCAGGCTCCCTTCCACCCCCACGGGTGCCATCCGCGACGGCCGCGGTGACGACCCGTCCGACGGCGACCGACCCCCTGCCAGGATGTCCCGGTGCGTCGCGCCGTGGGTCCCCTGCTCGCGGTGACCGTCGCGCTCGTGCTGGCCGACTCGGCGGTGGTGACGCTCGCACTGCCCGACATCCTCCAGGAGCTCGACGCGTCGGTCACCCAGGTCGCGTGGGTGCTGATCGCCTTCAACCTCGTGCTCGCGCTCGCGGCGGTGCCGACGGCGATGAGCTTCACCCGGGCGCAGCCGCGCGTGCTCAGCGCCGTCGGGATCGCGCTGTTCGCGGGGGCCTCGGCGTGGTGCGCGGTCGCCGGCACGATCGACGTGCTGATCGCTGCCCGGTGCGTGCAGGCGCTCGGTGGTGCGCTCGCGGTGGTCGGGTGCCTCGAGCTGCTGGTCGAGGAGCACGGCGAACGGCGCGGAGTCGCGACCTGGATCACCGCCGGCGTGGTCGGCACCGCCGTCGGGCCGTTC
>CALRVO020000380.1:0-4684 GCA_943371595.1 Sphingomonas paucimobilis | reverse complement strand
ACCACGAGCTCGACGGCGAGCATGGCGCCGCGGCCGCGGACGTCGCCGACGCGGGGGTCGGTGCCCTGCAGGGCCTGCAGGCGCGGCTTCATCAGGGCCTCGACCTCGCGGGCGCGCCCGACGAGCCCCTCGGACTCGATGGTCTCGATCGCGGCCAGGGCGGCGGCGCAGGCCAGCGGGTTGCCGCCGTAGGTGCCGCCGAGGCCGCCGACGTGCGCGGCGTCCATGATCTCGGCGCGACCGGTCACCGCCGAGAGCGGCAGGCCGCCGGCGATGCCCTTGGCGGTCACGACGACGTCGGGCACGACCTGCTCGTGGTCGCAGGCGAACATCGCACCGGTGCGGGCGAAGCCCGTCTGCACCTCGTCGGCCACGAGGACGACCCCGTGGTCGCGGCACCACGCGGCCAGCGCGGGCAGGAAGCCGGGGGCCGGCTCGATGAAGCCACCCTCGCCCTGGACCGGCTCGATGACGACCGCGGCCAGGTTGGCCGCGCCGACCTGGGTCTCGACGACCTCCAGGGCACGCCGCGCCGCGGTCGCCCCGTCGAGCCCGCCGTCGCGGAACGGGTAGGACAACGGCGCCCGGTAGACCTCGGCGGCGAACGGCCCGAACCCGGACTTGTAGGGCATCGACTTGGCCGTCATGGCCATCGTGAGGTTGGTGCGCCCGTGGTAGGCGTGGTCGAACACCACGACCGCCGACCGGCCGGTGTGGTGGCGGGCGACCTTGACGGCGTTCTCGACCGCCTCGGCGCCGGAGTTGAAGAGCGCGGACCGCTTGTCGTGGTCGCCGGGCGTGAGCCGGTTGAGCGCCTCGCACACCTCGACGTAACCGGCGTAGGGGGTGACCATGAAGCAGGTGTGGGTGAACGCCTCGACCTGACGGCGTACGGCGTCGACGACCCGGGGAGCGGCATTGCCGACCGTGGTCACCGCGATGCCCGAGCCGAGGTCGACCAGGTGGTTGCCGTCGACGTCGACGACGATGCCGCCCCCGGCGCGGGCGGCGAAGACCGGCATCGTCGTGCCGACGCCCGCCGCGACCGCGGCGTGCTTGCGGGCCATCAGCTCCACCGAGCGCGGTCCGGGGATCGCCGTGACCAGACGGCGCTCCTGGACGACCGGGTCGTCGGGGCCGCTCGGTGCCGTCGTGAGCGCGGGGTCGATGGTGCTGGTCACGTGTCCTCCTCGTCCGGCGGGCCGCCGGTCTCCCGTCGAGTCTGGGTCGCCCGCCGCCCTGCTGTCGAGCATCCCCCACGGGGCAATCCGTCCGCGCATTTACAAAACCAGCCCTTTTGTACATAAGTGGTGTTATGGTCCAGCGGTGACGAGCGACGGTCCGGTCCTGCAGGAGAGCGAGGCACGTGCCGTGCGTCGCGGTGTGCCCGACCCCGGGATCCCGCTGCCGGTGGTGGCCTGGCCGACCGTGGCGCTGTGGTCCGGCTCGTTCGTGGTCTGGGTCCTCACCGTCTGGGGGAGCCTCACCGACCGGCTGCCGGCTCCGGTGACCGTGCTGGTGCTCGCCGCGGTGACCTTCCTGATGTTCACGGTCCTCCACGAGGCCATGCACCACGCCGCCGGCAGCATCACCCGCGTCAACGAGGTGCTCGGGCGTCTGTCGGTCCCGTTCGTGTCCTTCTTCGCCTCGTTCCCGATGCTGCGCTACGTCCACATCGAGCACCACCGCAACACCAACGAGGACATGCGCACCGACCCCGACGCCTGGACCTCGCACGGGCCGGCGTGGCAGCTGCCGCTGCGGTGGGCGACCACCGACCTCTGGTACGTGCGGTTCTACGCGCCGCGGTTGTCCGGCCGCCCGGTGCAGGAGCGCCGCGAGGCGGCGGCGGCCCTGTTCTTCGGCGTCGCGCTGGTCGGTGTCGCTGCGGCCACCGGGCACCTCGTCGACGTCCTGCTGCTGGTGGTGCTGCCCCAGCGGCTCGGCCTGCTGGTGCTGGCGTGGTGGTTCGACTGGCTCCCGCACCACGGGCTGACCCACACGCAGCGTGAGGACCGCTACCGCACGACCCGGGTCCGGGTCGGCGCCGAGTGGGCGATGACCCCGGTGCTGCTCTACCAGAACTACCACCTGGTGCATCACCTGCACCCGTCGATCCCGTTCTACCGCTACATCCGTGCCTGGGAGAACAACCGGGAGGCCTACCTGGCCGCCGACGTGCCGATCTCCACCGCCTGGGGGCGCGAGCTCTCCGTCTCCGAGTACCGCGCCTGGCGATCGGTGGGCGACCGGTTCGCCACCACCACGGCCGACGACCCCGGCAGTCGCGACCACGAGTTCCGTGCCCTCACCGTCTCGGAGGTGCGACCTCTCACCGACCGTTCCGTCGCCATCTGCCTCGACGTCCCCGAGGAGCACCGCAGGGCTTTCGCCTTCGTGCCCGGCCAGCACGTCGTGGTCCGCGCCACGGTCGACGGGCGAGAGGTCCGCCGCACCTACTCGATCTGCTCCTCGGCCGGGTCCGACCTGCTGCGGATCGCCGTACGACGGCTCGACGGCGGTGCCTTCTCGACCTTCGCCACCACACGGCTGCGTGCTGGTGACGTCCTGGAGGTCGCCCCGCCCGCGGGCCGCTTCGTGCTGGCCCCGGTGTCCCACGCCCGGCGCCACTACGCCGCGGTCGCGGCCGGCAGCGGCATCACGCCGATCCTGTCGATGCTCGGCTCCGCGCTGCTGGCCTCCGACACGGTCACGGCGACCCTCGTCTACGCCAACGCCGATCGGGCCTCGACCATGTTCGCCGACGAGATCGCGATGCTGGCGCGCCAGGCCGAGGGGCGGCTGCGCGTGGTGCACGTGCTGAGCCGCGAGGCCGTGCCGCCCGCGGAAGGGCCGCCCGGCGGCGAGGCGCTGGCGGCGTCCCACGAGACCTGGGTCCACGACCGGCTCACCCCGGCGCTCCTGGCCGAGCTGGCCGGCGACGCCCTGGCCGGCGCCGACGACTGGTTCGTGTGCGGGCCCCAGGGCGTGGTCGACGTGGTCAGGGAGGCGCTCGACGACCACGGCGTGCCCTCCGACCGGCTGCACCACGAGCTGTTCTTCGCCGAGCCCGGGACCGGCGCCCCGGCGCAGGCCGTGGCCTCGGAGGTGACGCTCACGATCGACGGCGTCGAGACCGACCTCGTCACCGACGGCGACGAGACCCTCCTGGAGGCGGCGCTGCGCGCGCGGCTCGACCCGCCCTACGCCTGCGCCGGCGGAGCCTGCGGCACCTGCCGGGCCCTGGTCACCCGAGGCGCCGCCGAGATGGACGTGGACCACGCGCTCACGCCCGAGGACCGGGAGGCGGGCTACGTCCTGACCTGCCAGGCGCGACCGACCACGCCGCGACTCGCTCTCGACTACGACGCCTGATCGCAGCAGCGCCGGCTCGCGGCGACACGGGTGACGACGAGGACGAAGTGGCTCGTGTCACGTCGCCCTCACCCCGCAGAATGAGTGCCGTGGTGGACGGTCCGGGCACCGGAGGACATCACCAACCGCGTGCGCCCTCCGGCTCGCTCGGACGTACCGTCCACCACAGGAGCTCGAGATGACAGACACCAACTTCAACACCAACACCAACACCAACACGCACACGCACGACGCCCGCAGCCGCCGGGTCAGCACCGAGACGAAGTCCTCGACCAGGACCACCGAGCTCTACGCCTACGTGGCCGCGGTGCTCGCGGTCATCGTCACCGCCGTGGTCATCGGGGACAACGGCGACGCTGCCGGTGGCGACTCGTTCGGCGGCTCCGAGGCCATGCGCTACATCACCTACCTCACCATCGGTTACATGATCGCCCGCGGCCTGGCCAAGGCCGGCAGCCGCGACTTCTACGACAGCGACGACGACGCCCGCACCGCGCGCTGAGTCCAGCTGAGTCCACCGACACCGCCCGGCCCCATGGGGTCGGGCGGTGTCGTCGTCGTGGGCGTCCCGGGAGTCCCGGACGTCCGGCGTGCGCTCAGGCCCGGGGCACGTGGATGTCGTAGTGCGCGATCTTGCGGTAGATCGTGGCCCGGCTCATCCCGAGCTCGTCGGCGGCCTCTCTCATCGAGGTGCCGGGCTGGGTGAGGACCCGGACGATCTCGTCGCGCTCGAAGGCCTCGATGCGCGACAGGCGCCGGGTGGTGCCCGACAGCACCGACGGCGGCAGGTGGCGTACGTCGATCAGGTCGGTCCGCGTGGCGGCCCCGCGGACGACCTCGACCAGCTCGGCCACGTTGCCGGGCCAGGCGTGGTCGTGCAGCGCCCGCTCGGCGGCCGGGGTGAGCGCGACGTCGCGGCCGCGGACCCGTCGCGCGACCTGGTGGGCGATGGGCGTGACGTCGGCGGGCCGCTCGCGCAGCGACGGCACCTGCACGACGGTCTCGACCAGGGGGCGCAGTGCGGCGGGGATGTCCTCGAAGCGCTCGGCGGTCATGGAGATCGCGGCGTCGCCGGCGTCGAGCACCAGGTCGCGCAACCGCTCCGCGGCCCACGCGGGCAGGGCGTCGACGTCACGCACCACGACGGCGGTGTGGCCCTTGGTGAGCTCGGGGGTCCACAGCGACAACCACGCCTCGGCGTCCTGCGGGGCGGGGGCGCGGGCCGCGAGGATCCGGTCGCGGGGCCGCAGGTGGCGCTCGGCCTGGGCCAGCAGGGTCGCCCGGCCGCAGCCCGGCTCGCCGACCGCCG
>CALRVO020000379.1:0-4687 GCA_943371595.1 Sphingomonas paucimobilis | reverse complement strand
TCGGGCTGCACCCCGGTCACCGAGCCCCATCGCCGCGTGGCCGCCCGGAAGTGCTTGAGCGGCCGGCCGGCCAGCTCGGCGCGGATGTTGTGGGCCAGCACCTTGTCGGCGCGGTTGCGCGCCGAGGAGCGCAGCGGGTCGGTGGCGGCGACGTCGCCGATGGCGAACACCCCACGGTGGCCCGGGACCCGCAGGTCGCGGCCCGCGCGCACGAAGCCGTGGTCGTCGAGCAGCTCGGCGGGCAGCCAGTCGGTGTGGGGGCGGACCCGGCCGATCGCCCAGAGCACCGCGTCGACCTCGGCCGGTGGCTTCCCCGTGCTCCAGGTCAGTGGGCCCTCGGTGATCTCGTCGAGGGCGAACCCGTCGGGCACGACGGCCCGGTGGCCCGGGTGGACGCCGACGCCGAGGGCCTCGAGGCGGGCGGACAGGTGGGCCCACACCTTGCCGTGGTGGGTCGGCAGTGCCTGTTCCCCGGGGAAGTAGAGGTCGACCTGCGTGCCGGGGAACGCGGTCGCCAGGTTGACCGCGCTGCTCACCGCGGCCGCTCCCCCGCCGACGACCGCGATGGACGACGCGGCCGCCAGCCGTTCGTGCGCCGCGCGCAACCCGGCCTCGACCTCCTCGGGGGTCTCCAGACCGGCCCGCCGCCAGAACCCGTTGCCGACGCCGGTCGAGATCACGAGCACGTCCCAGGGCTCGTCGTACGACGTGTGGTCGGGTCGGGTGACCGCCACCGTGCGGGCCTCGAGGTCGAGCCCGGTGAGGCTGCCGTGCACCACGCGCAGCCCCTCGAGGCGCCGGTAGCGGTCGAAGCCGACGAGGTAGTCGCGGCGCCAGTCGTCGGGGCGCGCGAGCCGGAGACCGAGCTCCTGGCCGCTGACCAGCATCGGCTTGCTCGAGATGCCGACGAGCTCGAGATCCCGGGCCGCCCGCGACCGCGTCAGCTGGATCGCGGTCAGCAGTCCGCTGTCGCCGAGCCCGGCGATCACGACCCGCGTCACGGGGCGCGGCGCGGCGGGCGCGGGAAGAACATCGGCACCCGGTCGATGACGTCCTGGTAGGCCGGGCGTCGCTCGAGGCTGCGCTGCTCCATCATCGGGATGCTGGCCCCCAGGAACATCGCGAGCATGGCGACGACGCCGAGCACCGACCACCACCAGTCACCCGGCGACGCGGCGATCCCGAAGAGCGCGAGCGCCACCCAGAAGCCCCACTCGCCGAGGTAGTTGGGGTGCCGCGACCACGCCCACAGGCCCTGGTCGAGGGCCTGCCCGGGCTGCTTGGTGCGGGCGAAGCGGTACATCTGGGCGTCGGCGGCGAAGGTGAGCGCGACCGATCCCAGGCCGACCACGACGGCGACCGCGTCGAGCCAGCCGACCGCGCGGCCGGGCGCCGTCACCGCGATGTAGACCGGCACCATGGCCAGGAAGACCTGCAGCGTCGGGAACACGTGGATGGCCATCAGGTCGACGACCGCCTCGGCCCGGCCCGCGCGCTCGCGCAGCATCGGGTAGCGCCAGTCCTCGTGGTGCAGGCCGGGGAAGGCGTAGGCCCAGTTGCCGGTCAGCCGCACCGCCCAGACCACGATGACCAGCATCACGAGGGCGTTGCGGGTCGCGTCGACCTCGCCGTCCGCGCTCGCCGCGATCCACCAGTACGCCGCCAGGAAGGGCGGCAGGACGCTCCAGTAGGCGTCGTAGAAGCTGGAGTTGTGGTGCAGCCGGCTCGCGGCGAAGACCACCAGCGTGGCCAGCAGGTCGGCGATCAGACCGTCGAGCCACAGGTGCCCGGTGTCGGGTCCGACGACCAGCCAGGCCGCACCGACCCCGAACGCGACGACGTAGGCGATGCCGACCCGCGTCAGTGACGCCGCTTTGCCCATGCGGGCGAACCTAGTGGACCGGACAGGTGTCCGGTGGGGTTTCCTCCGGTCAGGAACCGGCGGCGCGACGCTTGTGCTCGGCCTCGGAGCGAGCCGTGCGGGTCTTGCGCTCGGCGTCGGCCTCACGGGCCAGCGCGGAGTCGGCGGCGAGCGGGCCGGAGGTCCACACACCGGTGGCGTCGAGGTCGATGGTGCGCACCGAGCGACGGGCGGCGGGCTCCTTGCCGACGTAGGTCGGCAGCGTGACGGGCACGGGGTCCCAGCCGGCGGGGGCGGGGGTCTCGGTGACCTCGTCGGCGGGCGCCTCGGCGGGGGTCTCGTCGGGCATCTCGTCGGGGGTCTCAGCCTGGACGGCGAGGATCTCCTCGGTCGCCGGGTCGCCCTCGTCGACGGCCGGGGCGGGCTCCTCGACGATCAGCGGCAGTCGGCGCACGGGCGCGGCGACGGCGCGCTCGCGCTTGACCATCAGGCGGCAGGCGACCAGCCAGGCGACCAGCAGGGCCCCCGGGACGGCGAGCCAGACCCAGGCGATGGCACCGACCGCGGCGGCCACGCCGACGCCGACACCGGCGAGCAGGAGGGTGAGCACGACCCGCAGCCGACGGCGCGCGGCCCGCGCGGCCGCGGCCCGGCGTACGGCGGGCGGGACGGGTCGGGCGTCGGGAGCGGGGGCGGCAGCGACGGGCACCGACGACTCAACGGCCGCGGCGGGCTTGCCCGGCACGACCAGCCGCGCGGACCTGCTGTCGACCGGCTCACGCCGGGCCAGCACGCGCAGCCGCACCGAGAACCCCTCGACGGTGCGCGAGGCACTGCCGTCCTCGTGGTGCCGCAGCGCCTTCGGGATCAGGTAGGTGGCCCAGGCCACCGCCAGGGCGACGAAGATCAGTGCGCTCAGGTCCACAGACCGAGGTTAGGAGCGCCGACCCATCCCGGGACGGATGTCAACAGGTGTGTCGGACATTTGCTCATGTGACTGCTGAGGTCTCACGTCTCGTAGCCGTCAGGTCCGAGACTGGACTCGTAGCGGCGCAGGAGGCCGAGGGGGACCTCCTCCTTGGTGATGGCGTAGAGACGGTGGTCGCGCCAGTCGCCGTCGATGTGCAGGTACCGGGGGGCGTAGCCGACCTCGTGGAGACCGAGCTTCTCCACGACGCGCAGGGAGTTGGAGTTCTCGGGGCGGATGGCGACCTCGATGCGGTGCAGACCCGCGACCTGGAAGCAGTGGTCGACGGCCATCGCGACGGCGCGGGGCATCACGCCGCGCCCGGCGAAGTCCTGGTCGATCCAGTACCCGACCGAGGCGAACTGGGCCGAGCCGCGCACGATGTTGTTGACCGTGAGCTGGCCGGCGAAGCGCCCGTCAACCTCGACGGCCCACGGGAGCGTCGAGCCGGCCCGGGCTGCGGCGGACAGGCGGCGTACGAGGGTGCGGAAGGTGACCGGGCGCGGCGGGGAGCCCGGGGGCGCGGTGGCGTCCCAGCGCACCAGCCACACGGCGTTGCGCTGGCGGGCGGAGCGCCAGGCGGCCAGGTCGGAGCGGCGCAGCGGACGCAGCGTCACGACGGGCGAGGTCCCGCTGGTCCGTGTCACCGGCCACGCGCGGCGGCGTCCCCCGCCCCAGCTGCTCAGTGGTCGCTCCCGACGACCTGCTCGACGGCGTGCACCAGGATCGGCCGCAGCACCGCGAGCCCGTCCTTGACCCCGCCGCGGGAGCCGGGCAGGTTGACCACGAGGCAGTCGCCGACCACGCCGGCCAGCCCGCGTGAGAGCACCGCGGTCGGCACACCGGCCGCGGCACCGGCCGCGCGGATCGCCTCGGCGATGCCGGGCACCTCGCGGTCGAGCAGCGCGCGGGTCTGCTCGGGGGTGCGGTCGGTGGGGGTGAGGCCGGTGCCGCCGGTGGTGAGCACCAGGCGCGCTCCCCCGTCGACGGCGGCCGAGATCGCGGCGCCCACCGGGTCGCCGTCGGGTACGACGACCGGCGCGTCGACCACGAAACCGAGCTCCTGGAGCGCCGCGACGATGAGCGGGCCGGTCTCGTCGGCGTAGACCCCGGCGGCGGCACGGTTGGAGGCGACGACGACCTCGGCCCGCAGGCTCACGTCGGGTCCTGGGCGGTCCGCAGGAAGTCGCCGCTCTTGCCGCCGGTCTTGGTCTCGACGCGCACGTCGGTGATCACCGCCGCCTTGTCGACGGCCTTGACCATGTCGACGACGGTGAGCGCGGCGACCGCCACCGCGGTGAGCGCCTCCATCTCGACACCGGTGCGGTCGGTGGTGCGCACCGCGGCGGTGAGGTCGACGGAGTCGTCGGTCACGACCAGGTCGACCGACACCGCCGACAGGGCCAGCGGGTGGCACAGCGGGATCAGCGACGCGGTCTGCTTGGCGCCCATGATGCCGGCGAGCCGGGCGACCGCGAGGGCGTCGCCCTTGGGCACGCCCTCGCCCCGCAGCAGCGCGACGACCGCGGGCGAGACGAGCACGCGCCCCGAGGCGGTCGCGGTGCGGGCGGTGACGTCCTTGGCCGAGACGTCGACCATGCGGGCGGCGCCGCTCTCGTCGACGTGGGTGAGCCGGTCGCTCATGGAGGTCCTCAGTCCTGGTCGAGACGGATGACGGTGACGGTCTCGCCCGCGGCGACCGCGGTGACGTCCTCGGGCACGACGATGAGCGCGTCGGAGGCCGCGAGGTCGCCGACCAGGTGGGAGCCGGAGCCGCCGACCGGGGCGACCTCGGTGACCGAGGTGCCGTCGGCGCCGACGGTGACGGTGCCGCGCAGGAACTGGCGGCGCCCCGCGGG